>JAJYIC010000079.1 GCA_021790295.1 Pseudomonadota bacterium
ATCTGAAAGGCAAGCGCCGCGCCCTCTCGCCGACCGGCTGCGCCCGGAAAGGCTTGCCGATGTCGTCGGGCAGAACCATCTTCTCTCGCCCGAAGGCCCGGTCGGGCGCATGGTCGCGAGCGGCAAGCTTTCCTCGATGATCCTTTGGGGTCCTCCGGGAAGCGGCAAGACCACGATCGCGCGGCTTCTCGCCAAAGGAACCGATCTCGCATTCGAGCCTCTTTCGGCCGTCTATTCGGGAGTTGCCGATCTGCGCAAGGTGTTCGAGGCGGCACGGAAGCGGCGCGAGATGGGGCGCGGCACGCTTCTCTTTATCGACGAGGTTCACCGTTTCAACCGCGCCCAGCAGGACGCCCTCCTGCCGTCGGTCGAAGACGGAACGGTCACTCTCGTCGGCGCGACGACGGAAAATCCTTCGTTCGAGCTGATCGGCTCTCTCCTCTCGCGCGCTCCGGTTTTCGTCCTCCGGCGCCTGGAAGACCGCGATCTCGAGGTCCTGCTTACGCGCGCCGAAAAAAGCCTCGGCCGGCCTCTTCCTCTCGCCCCCGAAGCGCGCGCGGCATTGCGCGCGATGGCCGACGGCGACGGGCGCTTTCTCTATAATCTCGTCGAAGAGGTCGCGCGCCTGCCGGCCGAGGCCGCGATCCAACGCGAGGATCTGATCCGCCTCGTCCAGCGCCGCCCGCCTCTTTACGACAAGGCCGAAGAAAGCCATTACAATCTCATCAGCGCGCTGCACAAATCCTTGCGCGGCTCGGACCCCGACGCGGCCCTTTACTGGCTTGCGCGCATGCTCGCCGGCGGCGAAGACCCCGCTTATATCCTGCGCCGCCTGACGCGCGCGGCGGTCGAAGACGTGGGCCTTGCCGACCCGAGGGCGCTTTCCGTCGCGCTTTCGGCGTGGGACGCGTTCGAAAGGCTCGGCTCCCCCGAAGGCGAGCTTGCGATCGCCGAGGCCCTCCTTTATCTCGCAACCGCGCCCAAATCGAACGCCTCTTATCTCGCTTTCGGAGAGGCGCAAAAAATGGCGCAGGAGACGGGCTCGTTGATGCCTCCCCTTCATATTCTCAACGCCCCCACCTCTCTCATGCGCGATCTCGGTTACGGCCAAGGCTATTCCTACGACCACCACAGCGAGGAGGGTTTTTCGGGGCAGAATTATTTCCCCGAAGGGGTGCCGCGGCAGCGCCTTTACCGCCCGCGCGGGAAGGGCTTCGAAAGCGAAATCAAAAAGCGTCTCGAATTTTGGGAAAGCCTTCGCCGCAAAAAGGCCGGACCGTGAGCAGGCCCCGCATCGAACTGGTCGCCGAAGCGGACGGCGTCTTGCGTCTCGACCGCTGGTTTGCCCGCCACTATCCCTCCCTTTCCCATGCCCACCTCGAAAGGCTTTTGCGCACCGGACAGATCAGGCTCGACGGGCGGCGGGTGCGCGCAAACGAACGCATCGAACCGGGGCAAAAGCTGCGCATACCGCCTTTGGCCGACGCTCCGGCGGTGCCCGCGCCGCACCCGGTTTCGCGGAAAGAAGAAGAAAGGCTCGAGGCTCTCGTCCTTTACCGCGACGACCATCTCATCGTCCTCGACAAGCCTGCGGGGCTCGCCGTTCAAGGCGGAAGCGGGCAAAGCCTCCATCTCGACGCTCTGCTCGACGCCTTGCGTTTCGGGTTCGAAGAGCGCCCGCGCCTCGTCCACAGGCTCGACCGCGAAACGAGCGGCGTCCTCGTCATCGCCCGCAGTGCCGCCGCGGCGGCTTTTCTCGCCCGCGCCTTCCGCGACAAAGAGGCAAAAAAGCTCTATTGGGCTCTCGCCGCCGGCGCGCCGAAGGCAGAGGAAGGAAAGATCGATCTGCCTCTTTCAAAAAAGCCCGGCGCGGGCGGGGAGCGCATGAGGCCCGACAGGGAGGAAGGCAAACGCGCCCAAACCCTTTACCGCGTCCTCGACAAGGCCGGAAACCGCGCTTCCTTTCTTCTTTTGTCGCCTCTGACCGGGCGCACGCATCAGCTTCGCGTCCATTGCGCGGCCCTTGGCACGCCGATCTTCGGAGACCGCAAATACGGCGGCGCAGAGGCCTTTATCGCCGGGCTTCCCGAGCCCAAAAGGCTCCATCTCCATGCCCGCGCTCTCGTCCTTCCTCACCCCGCGGGAGGAGTTTTGCGCATCGCCGCGCCGCTTCCCGCCGATATGCGGCAGAGCCTCGCGTTTTTCGGTTTTGGCCGCGGCGAGAGCGACCCTTTCGCCGATCTTTCTCTGTTGCCGTGAAGCGCCGTTACGCGATCGCCGCGATACGGCAGACTAACGGCGGCCATGGCGTCCTCCTCGACGGCACGCCTCTCAAAACCCCGGCCGGACGCGATCTCGTCGTGCCGGGCGCGGCGCTTGCGGCGGCGATCGCCGCGGAGTGGAATGCCCAGCCCGACGCGTTCGACCCTTCGGCGATGGGTTTGACCGCTCTCGCAGGCTTTGCGCTCGATCGCCTCGCCCTCGATCGCCCTCTCGCCCTTGGAAGGCTCGCGCGTTACGCCGAAACCGACCTTCTTTGCTATCGCGCAGAGTACCCGGAGGCTCTCATAGAGCGACAACAAAAGGCGTGGCAGCCTCTTCTCGACTGGGTCGAAATGCGTTACGAGGCGCCCCTTCTCGTCACCACGGGCGTCATTCCCAAACCCCAGAGCGACAGAAGCCTTTGCGCTCTCGCGCGGGCGCTCGAAGGTTTGGACGATTTCTCCCTTGCCGCCCTTTCCTCGATCGCGGGCGCCTCCGGCTCCCTCGTCATCGCCCTCGCGCTCCTCGCAGGCCGCATCGACGCCGAAGCCGCCTTCGCCCTTGCAACGCTCGAAGAACGCTTTGCCGGCGAAAGCTGGGGCGAAGACGAGTGGGAAGCCGGGCGGCGGCGCGAGAAGGCCCGCGGGTTGAGGACGGCGGCGCGGTTTCTCGCTCTTCTTCGCGCGTGAGGCGACGCGGGCGCTGGCTTTCGGGCGCCTCTTGTTGCACTTTCGCGGCAACGATCTTCGCGAGGGGCCATGCAGGACATCTTGCGCCGTTTGGAGGAAAAGCGGCAGGCGGCGCGGGCGGGAGGCGGCGTCCGGCGCATCGAAGCCCAGCACAAACGCGGCAAGCTTACCGCACGCGAAAGGCTCGAACTCCTCCTCGACCCGGGCTCCTTCGAGGAATGGGACATGTTCGTCGAACACCGGAGCCACGATTTCGGCATCGAGCGTTCAAAGATCCCAAGCGACGGCGTCGTCACCGGGTTCGGTTCGGTCGGCGGGCGTCTCGTCTTTGTTTTCAGCCAGGACTTTACCGTCTTCGGCGGTTCGCTGTCCGAGGCCCATGCGGAAAAGATCTGCAAAATCATGGATCAGGCGATGAATGTCGGCGCCCCCGTGATCGGCCTCAACGATTCGGGCGGGGCGCGCATCCAGGACGGCGTCGCCTCTCTCGCCGGTTATGCCGAAGTGTTCGAACGCAACGTTCTCGCTTCGGGCGTGGTGCCGCAAATCTCTCTCATCATGGGTCCTTGCGCCGGGGGCGCCGTCTATTCGCCGGCGATGACCGATTTCATCTTTATGGTCAAGGACACCTCTTACATGTTCGTGACCGGCCCCGATGTCGTCAAAACGGTAACGCATGAGAGCGTGACGCATGAACAACTGGGAGGGGCCGTCACCCATACGACGCGCTCGGGGGTGGCCGACCGCGCTTTCGAAAACGATGTCGAGGCGCTTTTGGAACTGCGCCGTTTTATCGGCTTTCTTCCCTCCTCGAACCGCGAGCCGCCGCCTTTATTGCCTGCGAACGACCCCGCGGAGCGGAGCGAGCCTTCGCTCGACACTCTCGTTCCGGCAAACCCGAACAAGCCTTATGACATCAAAGAGCTGATAACGAAACTGGCCGACGAAGGCGAGTTTTTCGAGATCCAGCCCGATTTCGCCCGCAACATCGTCGTCGGCTTTGCCCGCATGGCGGGCTCGACGGTCGGGTTTGTCGCCAATCAGCCCATGGTTTTGGCCGGCTGCCTCGATATCGACAGTTCGCGCAAGGCGGCGCGTTTCGTGCGCTTTTGCGACTGTTTCAACATCCCCATCGTGACCTTTGTCGACGTTCCGGGATTTCTTCCCGGAACCGTCCAGGAATACGGCGCCATCATCAAGCACGGCGCGAAACTTCTCTTCGCTTTTGCCGAGGCGACGGTGCCGAAAGTGACGGTCATCACCCGCAAGGCTTATGGCGGGGCCTATGACGTGATGAGTTCGAAACACCTGCGCGGCGACGTCAATTACGCCTGGCCTTCGGCCGAGATCGCGGTGATGGGGCCGAAAGGCGCGGTCGAGATCATCTTCAGGAGCGACCTTGCCGAGGAAGCGAAGATCGCGGCCAGAACCGAGGAATACCGGCAGAAGTTCGCGAACCCGTTCGTCGCGGCGAGCCGCGGCTTTATCGACGACATCATTCTCCCGCGCGATACCCGCCGGCGCGTCTGCCGGGCGCTCCAAATGCTGCGCGGCAAAGAGCTTTCGAACCCGCAGAAAAAGCACGACAACATCCCGCTCTAGCCCATGGCCTCGATGATCAAAGCCGGGAAACGCCCCCCGTCCCGATGTTCAAAAAAATCCTGATCGCCAATCGCGGCGAGATCGCCTGCCGCATCATAGAGAGCGCAAGGCGCATGGGGATTGGGACCGTCGCGGTCTATTCCGAGGCCGACGCCGAAGCGCTTTTCGTGCGCGAAGCCGACGAGGCCCTCCCGATCGGCCCTGCCCCTTCGCGCGAAAGCTATCTCAGGATCGAGCTCATTCTCGAAGCCTGCAAGAAATCGGGCGCGGAGGCCGTTCATCCGGGCTACGGCTTTCTTTCGGAAAACGCGGAGTTCGCGCGGGCTCTCGAACAGGAAGGGATCGTCTTTATAGGCCCTTCGGCCGAGGCGATCGCCGCCATGGGCGACAAGATACGCTCAAAGGAGATCGCGCGCTCTGCCGGCGTTGCAACCGTTCCGGGCCATCCGGGCGTCCTTGCCGATGCGGAAGAGGCGCTTGCCGCCGCCCGCGCCATCGGCTTTCCGGTGATGCTCAAAGCCTCTGCCGGCGGCGGCGGCAAGGGCATGCGCATCGCGCTAAATGAGAGCGAAGTGCGCGAAGGCTTTCGCGCGGCCCAAAGCGAAGCGCGATCGAGCTTTGGCGACGAGCGCCTCTTTATCGAGAAATACATCGAAAACCCTCGCCACATCGAAATCCAGGTTCTGGGCGACGGCTTTGGCAATATCATCCATCTTTTCGAGCGCGAATGCTCGATCCAGCGCCGCCACCAGAAGATCATCGAAGAGGCGCCGAGCCCTTTTCTCGACGCGGAGACCCGCGAAGAGATGGGGCAGGAAGCCGTCGCCCTTGCCCGCGCCGTCGGCTATCGTTCGGCCGGGACCGTCGAATTCATCGTCGATCAAAACAGGCGTTTCTATTTCGTCGAAATGAACACGCGCCTTCAGGTCGAACATCCGGTGACCGAATGCGTCACCGGGCTCGATCTCGTCGCGCTGCAGATCGGGATTGCGGCGGGGCAAAGGCTCCCTTTGGCGCAGTCCGACCTCAGCCTCAAAGGCTCGGCGATCGAGGCGCGCATCTATGCCGAAGATCCCGGCCGCCATTTTCTCCCTTCGATCGGCCGGCTTCAGCGCTACCGCCCTCCGAGAGGCGAAGGGCTGCGCCTCGACGACGGGGTCATTGAGGGCGGCGAGATCACCCTTTACTACGATCCGATGATCGCGAAGCTCATCGCTTACGGCGAGGATCGGGAAAGCGCCCGGCAGCGGCTCTCGCAAGCCCTCGACCGCTTTCTCCTCGAAGGGGTCGAAAACAACATCGCCTTTCTCGCAAGGGTGGTCGCGAGCGAGCGTTTCGCCAAAGGGGCGCTTTCGACGGATTTTATCGCTGAGGAATTTCCCTTTGGTTTTGCCGCGCCTTCGGGATTTGTCGAAGCCGATCGGATGATCCTTTTTGCCGCCCTCATCGTTTATCGCCGGCTTCGAGAACGCGAGGCAAGCCTTCAAGGAAGGCTCCCCCAACCCGCTCCCGCAAATCCCGAACAGCTTATCGTCCTTCTCGACGGAAAGGCGTTCGCAGCAAGTCTTTCTGGCGATGGGAGGGGCGTTTACAAGATCGAAAGCGAGGGCGAGGCGTTCGCTCTCAAAAGCCTTTGGCGACCGGGAGAGCCTCTTCTCGAAATCGAACGCGAGGGCAAGAGTTTTGCGATCCAGGTCGAGCGCCTTTTGGAATCGAGCTTTCGCCTGACGCACAAAGGGGTTGCCCGGCGCGCGCAGGTGCTCTCCCCGCGCGCCGCCGAGCTTTCCGCCTTGATGCCCGAGAAAAAGGCCGCCGACAGCTCGCGCCTTTTGTTGTCGCCGATGCCCGGCCTTTTGCGGGCCGTCCTCGCAAGCCTCGGACAGGAGGTGAAAGCGGGAGAGGCTCTCGCCATCGTCGAAGCGATGAAAATGGAGAATGTCCTTTCCGCCGAACGCGACGGGGTGATCGCCAAGATCCATGCGCAGCCGGGCGACAGCCTCGCCGTCGATCAGGTGATCCTCGAATTTGCGTGAGGGGAGGACGTTGCGGGCGGTTCGCCTCAAGATCGAAGGCCGCGTCCAGGGGGTCGGCTACCGCGCCTGGGCCATTGTCGAAGCCGAAGCCTTGGGTCTTCGCGGCTGGGTCAGAAACCGCCGCGACGGCAGCGTCGAAGCGCTTCTGATCGGCGCCGAAGAGAGGGTCGCGGCGATGATCGAAGCCGCGTCCGAGGGCCCGCCCGCCGCCCGCGTCGCCTCCATAAACGCGAGTCCCGCCGAAGACGACGGCAGCGCCGGCTTTACCCCTCGGCCGACGGTTTAGCCCGCCCTAACCTCTTCGGCGAATTCGAGGATCTCGCGGCTGCGGGCGACGCGCTTTCCCCAGGCGCGGTCGAAATCCTCGATCAGCCTTTTCAATGTCTGCGAACCGATAAGCGCCTGCGCTTTTTCGACATCGGCGAATTCGTAAAAGGCGTAATGGATCGCGGGATCGCTTCTGCTCCAGAAACGCCAGGCGCGCAAAGCCCCGAATTCGCTGAGCGCAAAGGGCAGATGGTCGGTTGTGTACCAGCGGTCGAAAGCCGCCCTGTCCGCCGCATCGGCAACCTCGGCGCGGACGACGAAAAGGCCTCTCGCCATGGATAATCCTTCCTCTGCACAAAAGCGCGGCGAGCGCAGGAGGGCCGCCGGCTCTCCAATCTAACAAGAGCCCGCCTTCGCGAACAGACGCCCCCAATCGGGCGTTCCCGGCGCCCTTGTCGCATGGGAACGGGCTGGCGGATTGGCTTGCCGCGCCGAGCCTGCCGCGCAAAACCCGTGAAACAGGGAGGGCCTGATGAGCGTCAGCATCCGCATCGTCGATGACGAGCCCGATGTCGCCGCTCTCTTCCGCCAGCACTCCGGCCGCCCGCCCGGGCTGCCGCTTCGGCCCTTCTGAAACCGCACGATTGGCCCCTGTTAGCCGCCCGTTCTCAGGTGCTATGATACACGCTTCGCAGCAAACGGAGGCAAGCTACGCGGAGGCTCGTCGCCGTCGTTGTGGCTCTTGCGTGCACAGCCTGTGGCGGACCTCCCTCGCCCACACTGGCATCCTCCTCTGCTGGTAGTTGCGTTCAGCCTGTGTCGGCGCTCGCGACCGCGGATGCTGCCGAGGCTCGCCGAAATGCCAAAGAAGCGCGCGCACTTGCACTGGCAGCGCAAGCCAAGGCCCGCGGAGCCCGGCGGAAAGCCCAAGCGGCCGATCGCTACGTTAAGGACGGCTATGGCGTGTTCGTCGGCGAAGGGGGTGAGCGGTACCAAGGGGAAATCCACAACGGAAAGAGAAACGGTTATGGCGTCGATATCTACCCGGACGGGGACCGGTACGAAGGCCAGGAAGCTGAAAATCAAAAATCGGGATCAGGGGTTTACATACATCGTAATGGGGAGCGGTGGGAAGGACAGATGGCAGCCGATCATGAAAAAGGATGGGGTGTGTATGCTTGGCCAGATGGTCGCCGATACGAGGGCGAGGTTGCTTGCGATAAGACAAATGGCCCTGGCGTTTTGACCGATGCGAGCGGAGGCTCTCACGCAGGTATTTGGAGAGACGGGACATTGATCGATTTGTTCGCTTCCTCGGCAGCCGTTGCTCCCATTTCGTCGCCACCGCAGCCGACTCGGTCGGAAGCGGTTCAACTGACTCGCGAACACGGGACTTACATGGTGCCAGTGCTTATAAATGGTTCGATTACGCTCCCGTTTGTTCTCGACAGTGGCGCGTCCGAGGTGGCGATCCCCGCGGATGTCTTCTTGGTGCTACTTCGAACCCATACGGTCAGCCAACGCGACTTCATCGGGCGCGGCGTCTATATCTTAGCCGATGGTTCGAAGCAAACGAGCGACCGTTTTAGGATCCACGAATTGAAGATCGGTAATTATATAATTCGGGATGTAATCGCAAACGTGGTGACCGTTAAAGGCGACCCTCTTCTCGGCCAAAGCTTCTTGTCAAAACTGCCGGGTTGGTCGATCGACAATGAGCATCATGCACTAATCCTGAACGGAAGGGCCGAATAAGCATAGCTATGATCCATCAAGCGGCGCTGCCTCGCGATCGTCGCGACGAGATCGGCACGATGGCCGAGTCGATCGAGGTATTCCGCCGCAACATCATCGAAAAACATGCTGCGCAGCAGGCGGCGCGCGACCATGCCGAGGCCGCATTGCACGAATTGCGCGCGACGCAGCAGCAGCTGATCGTGCAGCAGAAGATGGCCGCCTTAGGGCAACTGACGGCCGGGATCGCCCACGAGATCAAGAACCCTTTGAACTTCGTCAACAATTTCGCCGGCCTCTCGGTCGAACTCCTGGACGAATTGAAGGAGGCCGCTTCGCCGGCCTTCGCCGCGCTCGACGGAGAAAGACGCGCCGAGATCGACGAAGCCTTCGATATGCTGACCGGCAATCTCGGCAAGATCGCCGAGCACGGAAGGCGCGCCGACGGCATCGTCAAAAGCATGCTCGCGCATTCGCGCGGCGGCGGCGGCGACTGGCAATCGGCCGATCTCAATGCGCTCATCGAGGAGGCCTTGAACCTCGCCTATCACGGCGCCCGCGCCCAAGACCAAAGCTTCAACATCACCATGGAGAAGGACCTCGACCGCAATCTGAAACCGATCGAGGTCGTGCCTCAGGACGTGACCCGCGTCTTTTTGAACCTGATCGGCAACGGCTTTTACGCC
>JAJYIC010000080.1 GCA_021790295.1 Pseudomonadota bacterium
AAGGCTCGCATTCCCTCCGGCGGCGGCGGTGTCGATCGAAAGCGTGCGCTCGGTTGCGAATCGGTGGAGATAGCGCGGGCCCCCCGCCTTTGGCCCGGTGCCGGAAAGACCCTCGCCGCCGAACGGCTGCACCCCGACGACGGCGCCGATCATATTGCGGTTGACGTAGCTGTTGCCGGCCGGAAGGCGCTCGAGGATTTGTCGCCGCAACGAATCGCTGCGGCTGTGGATGCCGAGGGTCAAGGCGTAACCCGTCGCCTTCAACCCCGCGAGAAGCGAATCGAGCCGATCCGGGCGCCAGCGCAGGATGTGAAGGATCGGCCCGAAGACCTCTTTTTCGAGTTGCGAGGGATCCTCGATGAAAAAGGCTGAGGGCGCAAAAAAGCTTCCGTGTTCGCATCCCCCGGGAAGAGCGCAGCGATAGAAAAGCCGCCCTTCGCTCTCCATCCGCAAAGCGTGGCGTTCGAGTTCGGCGCGCGCTTCGGCCGTGATCACCGGGCCAACATCGGTTGCGAGAAGGGCGGGATCGCCGATCGTCAGTTCGGCCATGGCGCCTTTGAGCATTGCCAGAAAGCGGTCGGCGATCGCGTCCTGGAGGCACAGGATGCGCAGCGCCGAGCAGCGTTGGCCGGCGCTGTCGAAAGCCGAAGAAAGAACATCGCCGACGAGCTGTTCGGGAAGAGCGGAAGAATCGACGATCATCGCGTTCTGCCCCCCGGTCTCGGCGATAAACGGGATGATCGGGCCGGGGCGCGCCGCCAGGGCGCGGTTGATCGCCCATGCGGTTGCGGTCGAACCGGTAAATGCGACCCCGGCGAGTCTGGGGTCGGCGACGAGCGCCGCCCCGACGCTCTCGCCTTTTCCCGGCAAAAGGTGAAGGACATCGGCCGGAAGCCCGGCGCCGAGAAGGAGGCGGACGGCGGCGGCGGCGGTCAGAGGGGTCTCTTCGGCGGGTTTGGCGAGGACAGCGTTGCCGGCCGCGAGCGCCGCCGCAATCTGGCCGGTAAAGATCGCGAGAGGGAAATTCCAGGGCGAGATCGCGGCAAAGACCCCGCGCCCATGAAGGGAGATCTCGTTTCTTTCGCCGGTCGGGCCGGGAAGCCGTTCGGGGGCTGCGAATTCGGCTCGCGCCCGCAAGGCGTAATAGCGCAAGGCGTCGACCGCTTCGCGCAATTCGGCCTGCGCCGCCGGTATCGTGCGCCCGCCTTCGCGCACGACAAGGGCCAAAAGCTCGCTCGCGTGGCTTTCATAAAGTTCGGCCGCGCGTTCGAGGATCTCCGCGCGCTCTCCCGCAAAAGTCGCATCCCAATCGCGCGCGCGCTTTTGGGCGCTGGCGAAGGCGCTGTCGATGTCCTCGGCTTCGGCCGGGGCGACGGCGCCGATCGCGCGCCGGCGATCGGCGGGGTCGAAAACCGCCGCTTCGGCGCTCCTCGTTTCGCGGCCGGAGACGATAGGGGCGGCGCGCCAAGGCTCTCCGAGCGCCTTTTCGAGCCCCTCCCTGAGGGCGGCGAGTGCCGAAGGGTCATCAAAATCGAGCCCCGCCGAATTGCGGCGCGGAGCATAAAGATCGCGCGGCAAAGGGATGAGGGGATGGGACTTCGGGGAAAGACGGGCGAGCTTGGCGATCGGATCGGCGACGATCTCTTCGACGGGCGCCTTTGCGTCGAGGAGCCGGTTGACAAAGGAGGTGTTGGCACCGTTTTCGAGAAGCCGGCGCACGAGATAGGGGAGAAGATCCTCCTGGCTTCCGACCGGCGCATAAATGCGGCAGGGGACCCCGCCCGCCGCCTCGTAAAGAGCCTCGCCCATGCCGAAAAGGCGCTCGAATTCGAAATCCCGGCGCGCACCGCAAAGCGCGCGCACCGCGGCGAAGGTGTGCGCGTTATGGGTGGCAAACTGCGGCGCGAACAGCGGCCCCGCGGCCAAAAGCCTTTTGGCGCAGGCGAGATAGGAAACATCGCTCGCGGCTTTGCGCGTATAGACCGGATAGCCGGAAAGCCCACGCACCTGGGTTCTTTTGATTTCGCTGTCCCAATAGGCGCCTTTGACGAGGCGAACCAAAAGGCGTCGTTTTCCCCTTTGGGCAAGATCGGCAAGCCAGTCGATCAGCGGCAAGGCGCATTTCTGATAGGCCTGGACGGCAAGCCCCAGCCCGTCCCAGCCGGAAAGCTCGGGGGCAAGCGCGAGAGGCTCGAAACAATCGAGCGCGAGTTCGAGGCTGTCGGCCTCTTCGGCGTCGATAACAAAGGAAATTCGGGCCTCTCTGGCGGCGCGCGCGAGGGCGAAAAGGCGCTCTCCCGCCTCGGCGAGGACGCGCTCTCTTTGCGCCGTTTCGAAACGCGGGTGAAGGGCGGAAAGCTTGACCGAGATCCCGGGCGCCGCGGCCCCCTTTCCCGCGGACGCCTTGCCGATGGCGGCGATCGCGTGTTCGTAGGAAGCGGCATGGCGCAAGGCGTCCGCTTTTGTCCGCGCGACCTCTCCCAGCATGTCGAAAGAATGGCGCGAGTTTTCGGCCGCGGCTGCGCGTTCGAGCGCTTCCTCGATGGTGCGGCCGATGACGAATTGGGCGCCGAGGATGCGCATCGCCGCGGCCAACGCCTGGCGCAAAAAGGGCTCTCCCGAACGCCGGGCGAAGCGGCGCAAAAGAGCCCGCCAATCCTCCTCTTTCGGCGGCGCGCGCAAAAGCCGCCCGGTCAGCATCAACGCCCAGGTCGAGGCGTTGACGAAAAGGGATGGCGAACGGCCGAGATGCTTTTCCCAGTCGGCCGCGGCGATCTTGTCGCGGATCAACCGGTCGAGGGTTAAAGCGTCGGGTATGCGCAGGAAGGCTTCGGCAAGGCACAAAAGCGCAACCCCCTCTTCGCTCGAAAGCGCATATTCGGCAAGAAAGCCGTCGATCCCGCCTTTGCCCGCCCTTTTGCGGCGGACGGCGAGGACAAGCTCTCGCGCCTCTGCGCCGATTCGATCGCGAAGCTCGGGAGATATTTCGGCGGCGGCGAGGATGCGGGCGACGGCCTCCTCCTCCTCCAACCGGCGGCTTTCGCGGATCGCCTTGCGCAAGGGCGGGACGGGCGGCGGCGGCGCGGCGAAAACGAGGTCCATCTCCCTCTCCCTTCAAGGCGCCTTTGCCTCTCAGAGATGGGGGGCGCTCGGCCTCTCGCACAGCGCGGGCGAGCTCAGCCGCGGGGCGAGGCCGCGCCTATTTCTCGCGCAAGAGCACGTCGCGGGCGCGGTTGATCTTGGTTGCGAGATAATCCGAGCCGCCAAGATCGGGATGGACCATCTTCATCAGGCGGCGGTGGGCTTCGCGGATCTCTTCGGCGGTGGCTGCGGGCTTGAGGCCCAAAACCTCGCACGCCTCTTCGCGGCTCATCTCGGCGCCAGGCGCGGCGCGCGCCCCTGCGCCGCCGGCAAAAGCCTCGCGCCAGGAAGGGTGAAGGCGGTCGAGATAGGCTTCGAGAAGGCGCGCACCCTGTTCGTCGCCGGCGCGGCATTCGCGCAAAAGCGCGAGAAGCTCGCCCTTTTCGAGCTCCTCTAAACGCATCCCCGCATAGCGGCCGGAGAGAACGGTTCCGCTCATCTCGCCGCTGTCGTGATCGAGGCTCATGCGCAGGAAAGCGGTCGAAACCGTCGACACCCGCGAGCCCCCGGGCATACGCCAACGATCGAGGATCCCGCGCAGGCGCGCGAGAAGAGGCATCGCCATCGCCAAGGGAAAAAGGAGAACCGCGGCCCAACCCGAAAAGAAAAGGGCCGCCAGCGCGATACCGGCGATCCCGATCCCGGTCCATTTGAGGCCGCGCGCGAGCCGGCCCGGGTCGGCGTTGACAAAAAGATAGACGAGAAGAAGGACGCCGCAGAGAAGGAAAAAGCCGCCGATGAGAAACGGCATCGCGAAGAGCGCTCAGCCGCGCAATTGCCGGGCAAGCAAAAGCACCTCGCCGCCTTTCGCTTCGCCATAAGCGGCAAGAGCGCGGTAGCCCCCGGCGGCATAAACCGCAATCGCCGCGAGAAGCTCTTTGAGGCGCCCGGCGCTGGCGAGATCGAAGGAAAGATAGGCGCCTTGAGAAAGCCGCGCCATCTCCTTGAAGGCGCGCGCGGCCACAGGATCGCGCCCTTCGTGAAAGAGAAAGATCGGCACCCCCAAAAGCGCGAGTTCGCCCGAAAGACGGCACAGGCGATCGACATTTTCCTCCATCGCGTCGCCGACAAAGACGAGCCCCTGAACGCTTTTCTTGCGGGTTTCGTTCAAAGCGTGAAGAAGGACGCGCTCGATCTGGGTTTCGCCGCCAACGCAAAAGACGGCGCGCATCGCCCGGTTGAGTTCTCCCGCCGTCGTCATCCAGCGGCTCGCTTTGCATTCGCCGAAACCGCGATAAAAGACGAGCTGGATTTCGAGCCCGCCTAAAGACGCGGTCGCCGCGAACATCTCCCCTTGGATGCGGCAGGCGTGGTCCCAGGTGGGTTCGCGGCTGGCGGTGGCGTCGAGCGCAAAGATGAGGCGCCCGCGCCCCTCTTGCGGCCGCGCCGCGGGCGCCCGCTTCAGCTTTTCGAGAAAGGCGTCGATCTTGCCGCTTTCGGCCGCAGGCGTTTCTACCGGCAGCCGTTTTTCATCCTCGCCCATCGCTGCGGCCCCAAGGCGTCATGGCGCCGACAACCATACGGCCGTGTCGTGAAAGACGGCGCCGCCGAAAGGCGGTCCCGCATCGGCGCTCGTCAACAGATTGATCCCGATTCCTTCGGCGAAGGCGCGGTTCGGCCACAAGCCTTCGACGACCACAACCCTCTTCTGCAAGCCCTCGAAAGCGCGTGCATGGACGAGGACGCTGCCGCGCCTGTTGCCGATGCGCAATTTTTCGCCGTCGGCGATCGCCAGTTGGCGCAAAACCTCGGGATGGATGCGCGCGGTCGGCCGGCCTTCGCGGGCAACGCTCGATGGGGTTTCGTTAAAGGTCGTATTGAGAAAGGAGCGCGAAGGCGCGGGGACGAGACGGAAAGGATGCTCGGCATCGCCCTCGTCGATGATGTCGGCGTGGTCGGGGAAAGGCGAGAGGGAGCGGTGGTCGGGACCCTGCCGGGCCCAGTCGGCGCGAAACTGGAACCGGCCGTCCGGCTGCGGGAAACCGTCGAGGAAATGCATGGTTTCGAAAGGGGGATGGCCGTCGATCCAGCGCTCCCGTGACAGGGTTTCGGCGTCGCCGAGACAGCTTGCGCGCAAGGTCCAATCGATGATCTCGATGGCGCTCATGTCGAAACCGCGGTGACGGGCGCCGAGGCGGTGCGCGAGGGCGCTCTGGACTTCGTGGTTCGAACGGGCCTCGCCGTAAGGCGGGACGACGGCGCGGGCGATCTGCAAAAAGTGGTGGGCGCCTGCGGTATAGATGTCGTCATGTTCGAGAAACGTCGTCGCCGGCAAGACGATGTCGGCCATCGCCGCGGTCTCGGTCATAAACTGCTCGTGAACGCAGACGAAAAGATCCTCGCGCCGGAAACCTTCGTGGACGAGGCGCGAATCGGGCGCGACGACCATCGGGTTGGTGTTCTCGATAAAAAGCGCCTTGACCGGAGGGCCTTTGCCGAGATCGCGGGCCTCGCCGCAAAGAACCGGGCCGATGCGCGACTGATCGAGGATGCGCACGCTGGGATCGAGAACATCGAGCCCTTCGATGAGGCTGCGGTCGAGAGCGAAAAGGCCGTGGTTCGACTGGAAAGCGCCGCCTCCCTCTTGCGCCCAGGCGCCGCTGACGGCGGGAAGGCAGCTGACGGCAAAGATCTGCATGGCGCCGTTGCGCGAGCGCGAAAAGCCGTAGCCGAGGCGGATGAAGCTGCGTTTCGTTTGTCCATAAAGGCGGGCGAAAGAGAGGATCTCCTCTTCCGAAAGGCCGGTGATGCGCGCGGCCCAGGCGGGGTTGCGGGTTTCGAGATGGGCTTCGAGGCCTTCGCCATCCTTGGTATAACGCGCCATATAGGCGCGATCCGCGTACCCCTCCTTGAAGAGGACATGCATGACGGCGCAGGCGAGCGCGCCGTCGGTTCCCGGCGAAAGGGCAAGATGGCGGTCCGCGATCTCGGCCGTCGGCGTCAGGTAGGGATCGACGACGACGAGTTTTGCGCCGCGCTTGCGCCGCGCTTCGGTGATGTGGGTGAGAAGGTTGACCTCGGTCGAGACCGGGTTTCCGCCCCAGCAGACGACGAGATCCGACAACGCGATCTCGCGCCCGTCGACCCCGCGCTTTTGCCCCACGCCCGCAAGCCAGCCGGCGTCGGCGAGGGAGACGCAGATGGTCTTTTTCTGGCGCGAATATCTCATCGCATGGCGCAGGCGTTCGATCCCGTCGCGCTGTACGAGCCCCATCGTCCCCGAGTAAAAATAGGGCCACACGCTCTCGCTGCCAAAGCTTTGCGCAGCTCGGCCGAGGCGCTCCGCGACTTCGTCGAGAGCCTCTTCCCACGAGATGGGGCGGAACGCTTCCCGTCCCACCCCTTTTGCACCGACGCGGCGCAAAGGCTCGGAAAGCCTTTGCGGATGATGTTGCCGTTCGGCGTAACGGGCAACCTTGGCGCACACCGTCCCCTTCGTATAGGATTGTCCGCCGGCGCCGCGGATGCGGCCTATGCGCTTGCCGTCGATGCGTTCGACCTCGAGGGCGCAAGCGCTCGGGCAATCGTGGGGGCAGGTGCTGGGGAGGATTTCGAGCGACACCAAAAACTCCCTCTTCGGAAAACCGACAAAAGATATAAGGAAAGGGGCGCCGGGTCGAGAAGAGGGCGGACGGATCGGCGCGGCGGCGCCGCAAAAAGGGGCGGGGATCGTCTCTGGAGGGTCACATGGGGTTTGCGCTCACTCCCGAACAGGAGGAAATCCGCGAGGCCGTCTTCAAGCTCTGCGCCCGCTTTGGCGACGAGTATTGGCTAAAGCTCGACAAGGAAGAGGTCTTTCCCTTCGAGTTTCACCGGGCGATGGCAGAAGCGGGCTGGCTCGGCATCGCCATGCCCGAAACCTATGGCGGCAGCGGTCTCGGCATCACCGAGGCGGCGATCCTGATGCAGGCGGTCTCCGAAAGCGGAGCCGGCCTTTCCGGCGCTTCTGCGATCCACATGAATATTTTCAGTCTCCATCCCGTGGTCGTCTTTGGCAGCGAAGAGCAGAAACGGCGGATGCTCCCCCCTCTCATCGCCGGCAAAGAAAAGACCTGCTTCGCCGTCACCGAACCCGACGCCGGGCTCGACACGACGCGGATGAAGACAAAGGCGGAACGCAAAGGCGACCATTATGTCCTCTCCGGACGCAAGATCTGGACCTCGACCGCAGGGGTCAGCGAAAAGATGCTGATCCTTGCGCGCACGACGCCGGTCGAAGAGGCGGCAAAACCCTCGTTGGGGATGACGCTTTTTTACACCGACCTCGACCGCAGCAAGATCGAGGTGCGTGAAATCCCGAAAATGGGACGGATGGCCGTCGATTCGAACATGCTTTTCATCGACGGGTTGGAGATCCCTGTCGGCGACCGCATCGGCGAAGAAGGCAAAGGCTTTCAATACATCCTTCACGGGATGAACCCCGAGCGCATCCTGATCGCCGCCGAAGCGGTCGGGCTGGGGCGCGTTGCGCTGACCCGCGCCGCCCGCTACGCGAAAGAAAGGGTCGTCTTCGGACGGCCGATCGGCAAGAACCAGGGCATCCAGCACCCTCTCGCCGAACGCTGGATCGAGCTCGAAGCGGCCGAGCTTCTGGTGCGCCGCGCCGCCGAAGCCTATGACCGCGGGCAAGAGGCGGGCGCTTACGCCAACGCGGCAAAATTCTTTGCCGCCGAAGCCGGCTTCCGCGCTTGCGAGACGGCGATCATGACTCATGGCGGGATGGGCTACGCCCGCGAATTTCATGTCGAGCGCTATCTGCGCGAGGTTCAGATCTGCCGCATTGGCCCGGTCAGCCCCCACCTCATCCTTTGTTACATCGCCGAACGCGTCCTCGGCCTGCCGAAGTCCTATTGAAAGGGCCGAAGCATCCGCGTATCCGATCCCCCTGCCGCAAAGACCTGCAATGCCGCAAGATGAGCCTTTGCGCGTCGCCCTCGCCGGCTTTGGCGCGATCGGCAAGAGCGTCGCGCGCGCTCTCGATCGTGGCATCGAAGGACTTTCTCTCGCCGCCGTCTCGGCGCGTGGACGGACGGCGGCCGAGGCGGCTTTGGCCTCTTTCGCCCGGCCCGTTCCGGTCCTCCCTTTGGCGGAGCTTGGGCAGGCGGCGGAAATCGTCGTCGAATGCGCCCCCGCCGCTCTCCTGCGCGCGATCGCCGAGCCCGCGCTCGAACGCGGCAGAAGGCTCATCGTTCTCTCCGCCGGCGCCCTTCTCGACAATCTCGACCTTGTCGATCTCGCGCGCGCAAAGGGCGGGCGGATCCATGTTCCAACGGGCGCCCTTCTGGGGCTCGATGCGCTCATCGCGGCGGCCGAGGGGGGGATCGAAAGCGTGCGTTTGGTGACGCGAAAGCCGCCTTCGAGCCTTCTCGCAGCGCCGTATCTTTGCGCCCGCGGGATCAGCCTCGAAAACCTCGACGAAGCCCGCCTTCTTTTCGCCGGAAGCGCGCGCGAGGCGGCCCGCGGTTTCCCCGCCAATCTCAACGTCGCCGCGGCGCTCGCGCTCGCCGGCATCGGCCCCGAACTGACGCGCGTCGAGATCTGGGCCGATCCCGCGCTGCGGCGCAACACCCATGAGATCCTCGTCGAAGCCGAAGCGGCGCGATTTTCGATGCGCATCGAAAACCTGCCGAGCGAAGAGAACCCGAAAACCGGACGCCTCGTCGCGCTTTCGGTCATTGCGCTGCTCAAAAAGCTCAAAAGCCCCATTGCGATCGGAACCTGACCCATGATCCTGCGTAAAGGCAGATTAAGCGCGGCCGTTTTCCTCGCGCTTTTTCTCTCCGCCTTCCTCGTCAAAGCCTCGCCCGCTTTTGCCGCGATTCCGAATACGGTCTTTCTCCTCGATCTCACCTGGACCGAACTTCACCACCTTATCCGCAAGGGAAAGACGACGATCATCATCCCGGTCGGCGGCACCGAAGAAAACGGCCCGCAAATGGCCCTCGGCAAACATGATGTCCGCGTCAGGATCCTTGCGGAAAAGATCGCGCGCCGATTAGGGAATGCTCTTGTCGCGCCCGTCATCGCCTATGTTCCGGAGGGCCGGATCCATCCGCCGACCGGCCATATGGGTTTCCCGGGCACGATCACGATGCCGATCGGATCTTT
>JAJYIC010000081.1 GCA_021790295.1 Pseudomonadota bacterium
TCGATTGCGATCTCGACAAGATCCGCATCGGGCAGAAGGTGAGGCTCGTCTTCAAGGCAACCGACGGCGGCCCTCCCGTGCCGATGTTCACGCCCCTTTGAGCGCGGCGCAGATTGCCGAACGCGCCCTCTCGCCGCCGTTTTGACCGAGGTCAAGGAGGCAAGCCCCGGCACCGCTTATTTCTTGCGCGGGCGCCGCGGCCGCCCGCGCGCCTCTTTTGTCGCCACCCTTTGCCGCGCCGGAGGCCCGAATAGCCGGTTGTGAGCTTTCCGAGACGCCCTTTCCTCGTCGCTTTCGTTCTCGCCCTCCTCGCAGCGGGGGCATTCGCTTATTTCGCGCTCACTCCCCGCCTCCCTCTCAGCGAACTCGTGCTTTACGGCAATATCGACCTGCGCGAAGTCGAACCCGCCTTCAACGACAACGGCCCGATCAAAAGCATTCACGTCGAGGAAGGCGACCCGGTAAAGCCGGGCGAACTTCTGGCGACGATCGAGAAGGAGCGTTATGCCGCCTCTCTTGCCGAGGCCGAAGGGCGCATGCGCCAGGACAAGGCGGTGCTGAAGAAACTCCTTGCCGGCTCGCGTCCGCAAGAGATCGCACAGGCAAAGGCGACGATGGAGGCTTTGCGCGCAACCGCGCAGAATGACCTAAAGACCTGGTCGCGTTACGCTCGGCTGGTTCCCGCGAACGGCGCAACCCTGCAGCAACGCGACGACGCGCGGGCGGCTTACGAGGCGCATTGGCAACAGTACGAAGCGGCGCGGCAAGCCTATGTGCTTGCCGTCAAAGGGCCGCGGGCGGAGGACATCGACGCCCAGCGCGCCCTTTACGAGGCCGACCGCGGCGCCGTCGCGCTCGCCCGGCGCCAACTCGCCGACACCCGGCTTTACGCGCCTTCCGCCGGGATCGTCGAAGACCGCATTCTCGAAGTCGGCGACATGGCCTCCCCTTCAAGCCCCGTTTTGACAATCGCTCTCACCAATCCGCTGTGGGTGCGCGCTTATGTTCCGGAGAGCGATCTCGGCAAGGTTGCGCTCGGGATGCGCGCCACCATCACCACCGACAGCTATCCCGGCCGCAAATACGACGGCTGGGTCGGCTATCTTTCGCCGAGCGCCGAATTCACCCCCAAAACCGTCGAAAGCCCGAGTTTGCGGACGCGCCTCGTCTATCAGATGCGGGTTTACGTGTGCAATTTTTCGAATGAACTGCGTCTTGGCATGCCGGCGAGCGTCACAATCGATCTGGCGCGGCCCAAAGGCGCGGCGCCGGCGGCATTGGGTGCATGCAGAGGCGGCAATGAGCGGCGCAACTAGCGAAGTTCCCGCCATTCTTCTCGACCGGGTCGGCAAAAGCTTTGCCGCAGGAGGGCAGAGCGTCGCCGCCCTCGAAGATTTCTGCGCGCGCGTCGCAAAAGGGAGCGTCACCGGCCTTATCGGACCCGACGGCGCCGGCAAGACCACCCTCATGCGCCTCATCGCCGGTCTTTTGCGGCTCGACCGAGGCCGCATCGAGGTACTCGGCATCGATGTCGCCAAAGAGCCTCTTCGGGTGCAGGCGGCGATCGGGTACATGCCCCAGCATTTCGGGCTTTACGAGGATCTGACGGTTAGGGAGAACCTCGATCTTTATGCCGATCTCCAAGGCCTCGCCCAGGCCGATCGCCCGGAGCGTTACGCGGAATTGTTGCACATGACGGGGCTCGGGCCGTTCGGGCGGCGTCTGGCGGGGCGGCTTTCGGGCGGGATGAAACAAAAGCTCGGGCTTGCCTGCACTCTGGTGCGCGCGCCGCGGCTCTTACTTTTGGACGAACCGACGGTCGGCGTCGACCCGGTGTCGCGGCGCGAATTGTGGGCGATTGTCGACAGTCTCGTGCGAAGCGAAGGAATGACGGTTCTGCTCAGCACCGCCTACCTCGACGAAGCCGAACGTTGCGGCGCCGTCCTTTTGATGCATCAAGGCCGTCTCATAGGGCAAGGCGCGCCCGCAGACTTCACCCGCCCCATGGCCGAGCGCAGCTTTCGGGTGACCGCGCCGGGCGTCGGCAAACGCCGCCTTCAGGAACGCCTCGCGCGCATCCCCGGCGTTCTCGACGCTCTCATCCAAGGCTCTCATGTGCGCATCGTCAGCGAAAGCGTGGCGGCGCCTTCTCTCGCTGCGCTCGGACCCGGTTTCGAGACGGCCCTGATCTCTCCCTCGCCCGCGCGCTTCGAGGACGGCTTTGTCGCGCTCCTCAAAAAGGGGGGGAGGACAGCGCCGCCGGAAAGCGCCCCGCCTTTGCCGCAAGAGCGCTCAAAGCGCCCTCCCGCGCCTTCCCGCAACCTCATCGTCGTCGATCACGTGAGGCGCCGGTTCGGCAGTTTTTACGCCGTCGACGACGTCAGTTTCACGGTCGAGAAAGGCGAGGTTTTCGGCCTTCTCGGCGCCAATGGCGCCGGCAAATCTACGACCTTCCGCATGCTTTGCGGGCTTCTGCCGCCAAGCTCGGGGAGCCTCAGGGTCGCCGGCTACGACCTGCGCCGGGCGGCGGCCGCCGCGCGCGCGCGCATCGGTTATATGGCGCAGAAATTCTCCCTTTACGGCGATCTTTCGGTCAACGAGAACCTGCGCTTTTTTGCCAGCGCCTACGGGCTTTACGGCGCGCGCCGGCGCGCCCGCATCGCCGCGGCCAGGGCCGAGTTCGAACTCGGCCCTTACGCCCGCGCTTCGAGCCGCGATCTGCCTTTGGGCTACAAGCAGCGCCTCGCTCTTGCCTGCGCCTTGATGCATCAACCCGACATCCTGTTTCTCGACGAACCGACCTCGGGGGTCGATCCCCTCGCCCGGCGCGAGTTCTGGCGCCGGATCAACGCTCTGGCCGAAAGCGGGGTGACCATCCTCGTCACCACCCATTTCATGGAAGAGGCGGAATACTGCGACCGTCTCGTCATCATGGCGCATGGGCGCGTTCTCGCCGAAGGCGCTTCGGAAGACATCAAGGCGCGTTTTCAAAGCGCCGAAAGACCCGAACCGACGATGGAAGACGCCTTTGTCGGCCTGATCGAAAGGGACGAAAGGGAAAGGGTTGCGGCGTGAGCGAGAAGGCGCAAATCCTTTCCGGCGCGGGGTCGCTCGGGCGCCTCAACGGGCTTTTGCGCAAGGAGTTTGCGCAAATCGCCCGCGATCCTTCGAGCATCGCCATCGCCTTTCTCTTACCGGCGATGCTGCTTTTGATCTTCGGTTACGGCGTCTCTCTCGACGCCAAGAACGTCCCGCTCGCGCTCGTCGTCGAGAAACCGGGCGCCGCCGCCGCGAGCTTTACCGCAAGCTTTATGCATTCGCCTTATTTCCGGCCCCGGCGTTTCCTCACCATAGAGAAGGCGGAGCGCGCGATGGCGGCGCGCGAGGTTGAGGGCATCGTCTGGCTGCGCGCCGATTTCACCCGCCGCCTTGCGGCAGGCGGCGCCCCGATCGGGGTCATTGTCAACGGCGTCGACGCCAACGACGCGCGCCTCATCGAAGGCTATCTGCAGCAAATCTCTGCGGGCTGGATCACGGCGAGGGCAGAGGATCGGGGAATGCCGGCGCCGATGCCGATCCGGGTGCAGCCGCGGGTCTGGTTCAATCCCTCCCTCAGAAGCCGCAACACCCTGGTGCCGGGGCTGATCGCCATCATCATGACCCTTTCCGGAGCCCTTCTGACCGCGATGGTCATCGCCCGGGAATGGGAACGCGGGACGATGGAAGCCTTGATGGTGACCCGCGTCAGCATCCACGAGATCCTTCTCGCAAAGCTCATCCCCTATTTCACTCTCGGCATGGGCGGGATGGCGGCCTCGGTGGCGATGGCGGTGTGGCTTTTCGGCGTCCCATTGCACGGCTCTCTTCTCCTTCTCGCGGCCGCTTCCGCGCTTTTCCTTCTGGCCGCGCTCGGCATGGGCCTTCTCATCTCGAGCTTTGCGCGAAACCAGTTCGTCGCCGGTCAGATCGCCATCATCGCCACCTTCCTTCCGGCCTTTATCCTTTCGGGCTTCCTTTTCAACATCGACAGCATGCCGGCGCCGATCCAGGCCATCACGTATCTCATCGCGGCGCGCTATTTCGTCGCCATACTGCAAACCGTCTTTCTCGCCGGCGACCTGTGGTCCGTGATCCTGCCGAACATGGCGGCACTGGCGCTGATGGCCCTTCTCTTTCTTGGCGCGGCTCGGCTTTTGGCGCGCAAACGCCTGGATTGAGGGCAGGGTGCGCCGCGTTCTGGCTCTCGTCGTCAAGGAGCTTCTCGCCGTCCTCAAAGACGCCAAAAGCCGCGTCGTTCTCATCGGCCCGCCGCTGATCCAGCTGATCGTTTTCGGCTATGCCGCGACCTTCGACCTCAACCATGTCCCTTTTGCCGTTTATGACGAAGACCGGAGCGCGGCTTCGCGCGACCTGCTCGCCCGCTTCGCCGGCTCTCCGGCGTTTTCCGAACGCGCCCGGCTCCAAAGCGCGCGCCGCATCGCAAGGCTGATCGACGCCCGCGAAGTCGCGCTCGTTCTGGTGATCGACCCCCGTTTCAGCCGCGATCTTTTTTCCCGCCGTCCCGCCCCGGTCGAGTTGATCCTCGACGGGCGCCAGTCCAACACCGCCCTTTTGATCCTCGGCTACGCCAACGAGATCGTCACAGCGTTCAGCGAGGAGTGGATGCGCGCGCACGGCGGAAAAGAGCCCGCCGCCCTGCTCGACATGCGCGCAAGATACAACCCGCCTCTCGATTCGCGGTGGTTTATCGTTCCCGGGATCGTCGCTCTTCTGACCCAGGTCGTCACCCTTCTCGTCGTCGCTTTGACGGTTGCGCGCGAGCGCGAAATGGGAACCTTCGACCAGCTTCTGGTGACGCCGCTCAGCCCTTTCGACATCCTTTTGGGCAAAGGCCTGCCCGGGCTTTTGATCGGGCTCGTCGAGGCCACCCTCATCATCCTCGCGGCCGTATGGTGGTTTGGCGTGCCTTTGCGCGGCGGCCTTATGCCGCTTTATTTCGGGCTCCTCGTCTTTGTCCTCGCGGTGGTCGGCATCGGCCTCATGCTCTCTTCCCTTGCCCTCACCCAGCAGCAGGCCCTTCTCGGCGCCTTCCTCTTTATGGTGCCCTCGATCATCCTTTCCGGATTCGCCACCCCGATCGCCAACATGCCGCAGGCGGTCCAGGACCTGACCCTCATCAACCCGATGCGCTATTTCCTCGTCGTCGTGCGCGGCGTCTTTCTCGAAGGCGCAGGCTTTTCGGCCCTTTTGCCGCAATACTGGCCGATGGCGGCGATCGCCTTTTTCACGCTCTTGGCCGCGGCCTGGCTTTTCCGCAGACGGGTATATTGAGGCCGAAGGGGCTTGGTTCGGGGCCTTTCCGCGGCCCGTCCTCCTCTTCGAAGCGCCTTGAACCGATCGCAGGAGCGCGGAGAAAAAACCCCGCGCGCGAGGCGCATTATGCTAAGAAAAAGACCCGCCGCTCTTCGGGCGAAGAAAGCGGGGAAAAGCGCGATGGTCGATTTGGCAGGCTCAGATGTGGCCGTCACCGGCGGCACCGGAGCGCTCGGGAGAGCCGTCGTTTCCGCCTTGCGCGCCGCCGGCGCGATCTGTTACGTGCCGAACCTCCATGCGGCCAAACTCGATGATTTCCCGCACAAAGAGGATCAAGGCGTTCATCTCGTCGGCGGCGTCGATCTCGCCGACGAAGCGGCGGTGCAGCGTTTTTACCGGCAGATCCCGGCGCTTTGGGCTTCGGCTCACCTTGCCGGAGGCTTTGCCATGGCGCCGTTCGGCAGCATTTCCGGCGCGGATTTTGTCGAGCAGTGGCGGATGAATGCGCTCACCGCCTTTTTGTGCTCGAAGGCCGCGGTGGCGGCGATACGGGCGCGCAAGTCTCCGGGGCCCGGCGGCGCCAAAGGCGGGCGCATCGTCAATATCGCGGCACGTCCGGCTCTGGAGCCGCGCCATGGCGCCGGGATGGTCGCCTATACCGCAGCCAAATCGGCCGTGGCGGCCTTTTCCGTGGCCCTTGCCGAAGAGCTTGCGGGCGAGGAAATCTGGGTCAATGCGCTCGCCCCTTCGATCCTCGACACCGCGGCGAACCGGGCGGCGATGCCGCAAGCCGACCCCGAAAACTGGGTCAAGCCCGCCGCCGTCGCCAACCTCGTCGTCGCACTTTTGTCCGCAGATAATCGGGCGACGAGAGGCGCGGTGATCCCCGTTTACGGGCGGTCTTGAAAAAGAGCGCCCGGCGCGACAAAGGCGCCCTTCGCGAAAAAGGAAAACGGATGCGGATACTCGTTCCTGTGGACGGCTCTGCGCCTTCTCTGCGCGCCGTCGAACACGCAATTTCCCTTCTCGAAGGGCGAAAGCAGGGCGAGATCGTTCTCGTCAACGTGCAAAGCCGCGAGACCCTCGACGTCTCGGACTTTACCGCGGTGGTGACGCGCGAGGCCGACCGCGAACTGGCGACACGGCGCTCCGAGAGCGCGCTGCGGCGCGCCGCCGCGCTCTGCAAAAAGGCCGAGGCCCGCTTCGAGCTGCGCACCGGTCTCGGCCCCGTTGCCGAGACGATCGACCGCATCGCGCGCGAAACCGACGCCGACCAGATCGTGATGGGCACCCGCGGTCTCGGCAAGCTCGGGCGCATTATTCTCGGTTCGGTCGCCACCGAAGTCACGCGCCTTGCCTCCGTTCCGGTCACCCTGGTCAAATGAGCTTCCCGGAACAAGGCGGAACCCGCCGCTTTCCCCTATTTCTTTGCTCGCGGCAGGCCGGAAGCCGGGGTATGATTTTCCTCTTTCAAAGGTCGGCAAGCGTGAGCGAGAGCGATAGGTCCGAGGCTGCGCTGATGGAAACCCCGCGCAGCGGCGAGCACGGTTTTACCCTTCTCGAACTCCTCGTCGTCCTTGCCATCCTCGGTTTGCTTATCGGCCTCGTCGCGCCGAGAGTGCTTCATGTCCTCGGCCACGCCAAAGTGGAGATCGCGCAGCAATCGATCGCCCGGCTCGACAGCGTCCTGCAAATGTACAAGCTCGACGTCGGCTCTTATCCGACGACCGACCAGGGGCTGCAAGCCTTGCTGACGCGCCCGCAGGGGGTTCGGCATTGGAACGGGCCTTATCTCAAAGGCAACAAGCTTCCGCAAGACCCGTGGGGCCACCCTTTCGTCTATCGCAGCCCGAGCGAGAGACCGGGCCACGGTTATGATCTCCTTTCCCTCGGCCCTTCGGGCAAGCCCGGAGGAGCGGGAGAGATCGAAAACGAGTGACCGGAAAGCCTCTCAGCCGAAACGCACCTTGCGCGAGAGAACGACATAGCCGCTCGGCAAAAGCGAGCCGACGCGGGCGATAAGGATGGTCGTCGCCCGCGCCCCTCCGGGCCCCTGCGCCGCCGCCTCGATGCGCACCGTGAGAAGAAGGGGGAAAGCCGCAGGCAGTCCGAGAGGAGGGGTCGCCGCGTTTGCCGCTGGGGCGAGCGCCAACGCCGCCGCGACCACCCGGTCGGCCGCGCGCGGATCGGGCTCCGCCTCGCCGTAAAGCGTCAGATGCGGGCGGATCGCGGCGAAAACCCTAGGGGTCATGCCGATCACGTGAGAGAGTTCGCCCAAGGTTTCGAGCGGCTGGCCGGGGGGCCCGTAATCGAGGCCCGCGGCGCGGTAGCGGGCGAACGCCGCCTTTTCCCCTCCCGGCGCCGGGTTTCGTCCGACCCACTCTTCGATTGCGCTTGCCAGACGCCGGGCCGTTTCGCGATCGCTGCCGGTCACCCGCATCAAGGCTTCGAGAAGCGCTTCGGGGGCAAGGTTCGGGTTGATCCGCCCGGCCTCGTTGCTCAGGGAAACGCGCACGCGGCTGGAGCCGACGACGAGGAGATGGGCCCCTCCGCCGGGCTGCCAGCGCCCGGACTCCTCGGGGTTCAAAAGATCGAAGATCGCTTCGAAAGCGGCGCCGTCGGCAGCCGCTTGCGCGGCCCCGTTGGAGACGAGATTTTGCGCGATCTTGAGTTCGGTGCGGCTGCCGGAGGTCAATTCGGCGATGATCAAAGAGAGAAGCGCCATCGTCCACAAGACGATCAGAAGCGCAAAACCGCGGTTGCGAACGGGAAGTCTTCGTTCCGGCATCGGCTCAAAAGCCGTTCGGATTCGCCCGTCCCTGAGGCGGCAGCTTTTTCAGTTCCGCAGGCACGAGAGCGGCCCCCGAAAGCTCTTTGCGCAGATCTTCGGTGAGGGCGCGGGCATCGCGTTGATCGTGGACCACATGAGGGGTGATCAGAACCAGAAGCTCGGTGCGCTCCCGGCTGTTCTGTTGCGAAGAGAAAAGAGACCCGAAAATCGGAATGTTCCTGAGCCAGGGAATGCCGCCGTTGCTTTCGGTCGCATTGTCGCGGATGAGCCCGGCCATACCCACCGTATCGCCATCCTGGACGGCCACGCGCGTCAGGAAAACCTGGTCGTTGAAAGTCGGAGACCCGGTCGCCGTGTTCGCGGCCGGAGGGGCGACCCCGCTCACCTCCTGCGAGATGTCGAGGCTGACGAGGCCGTCGGAATTGACGCGCGGGGTCACCTGCATGATGACCCCGGTCTCGTGATAGGTGATGCTGTTGACGACGGGAGCGCCCGTCGTCAGCGTGCTCGTCGCGGTGCCGGTCAGGACCGGCACCTGCTGGCCGACCTGGAGCCTTGCCGGCTCGTTGTCGAGAACCATGACCTGCGGCGCGGAAAGCACTTTGACTTTGGTCATCTGCGCCAGGGCGTTCAAGACGAACTGCTGGCTTTTGCCGATGACAAAGCCCGGAAAGTTGTTCTGGAAGAGCGCGCTTTGGCCTTGGCTGAAGGCGCCCGAAACGGCGCCGATGCGGAACGCCCATTGGGTTCCGTATTGCAGGCTGCTGTTGAGGTCGACCTCGGCAATCGTTGCCGAAATCAGGACCTGAAGCGGGATGACGTCGAGCTTGCGCAGCATCCCGCGGATGACGTCGTATTCGCTCGGCGTCGCATAGATCAAAAGCGCGTTGTTGCGCGTGTCGGCGATGATGCGGATGCGGTTCTTGGCTTCGGTGCTCGTTGCGGTCACGGGCGACAACGGCTCGGTGGCCGCCGAAGCGGCGCCGCCTTCCGCCGGATTGGTCGGCGCCTGCGTATTTCCCGAAGGAAAGGCGAAGCTGG
>JAJYIC010000082.1 GCA_021790295.1 Pseudomonadota bacterium
GCCAGGAACCCCGCCGATGCCTCTCGATGAACCCGAACGGCGCCCGGAGGAGCGCACAAGCCCTCCCCTGCCCGCTTTCGAGACCGCGCTTTCCGCTCTTCCGCCTTTGCCGGAAGACGCTCTGATCCTGATTCCGACCCGCAATCTCGTTCTTTTTCCCGGCACGGTGTTGCCGATCACGCTCGGCCGCCAGCGCTCGATCGCGGCCGCGCAGGCGGCGATCCGGTTTTCGCGAGGGGTCGGGATCATCCTTCAACGCGAAGCGGGAACCGACGATCCGATTCCCGTCGATCTGCACCGGATCGGCACCGAGGCCAATCTTCTGCGCTATCTGACGGCGCCCGACGGCACCCACCACGCCGTCTGCCAGGGCGAGAAGCGCTTCCGCGTCATCGAGTTTCTCGAAGGCTATCCCTTTCTCGTGGCGCGGGTCGAACGCATCGCCGAAGCCGACCGGGAAAACGCCGAAATCGCCGCGAGGCTTCTCTTCTTGCGCAACCAGGCGATGGAGGTCCTGCGGCTTCTGCCGCAGGCGCCGGCCGAACTCGCACACGCCGTGCAATCGGTCTCTTCGGCGCCTGCCCTCGCCGATCTCATCGCCAGCTTTATGGACGTCAGTCCTTCCGAGAAACAGGAGATCCTCGAAACGATCGCGATCGAGCGGCGTCTCGAACGGGTTTCCGCGATGCTCGGCTACCGGCTCGAGGTTTTGCGCCTGTCGCAAAAGATCAGCGACGAGACAAAGGAGAAGATCGACACCCGGCAGAGAGAGTTCCTTTTGCGCGAGCAGATGAAGACGATCCAGAAGGAACTCGGCGAAGGAGAAGGGGGAAGAAGCGAAGAGATGGCCGAACTCGCGCGGAAAATCTCCGAGGCGAAGATGCCGCCCGAGATCGAGGAACACGCGAGAAAAGAGCTTTCGCGCCTCGAACGCATGCCCGAGGCCGCAGGCGAATATTCGATGGAACGCACCTATCTCGATTGGCTGATCGAATTGCCTTGGGCGGAAGAGGAGAGGCCGGCGATCGATGTCGCCGCCGCGCGCGCCATTCTCGACGCCGACCATTACGGGCTTAGAAAGGTCAAGCGCCGCATTTTGGAGTATCTCGCGATCCAGAAGCTCAACCCCGGCGGGAGAAGCCCGATCCTCTGCTTTGTCGGTCCACCGGGGGTCGGCAAGACCTCTCTCGGACAGTCGATCGCGCGCGCCACGGGGCGCAAATTCGTCCGCGTCAGCCTTGGCGGGGTTCACGACGAAGCCGAAATCCGCGGCCATCGCCGCACCTATATCGGCGCCCTTCCCGGCAACATCCTGCAGGCCATCAAAAAGGCCGGGAGCCGGACTTGCGTGATGATGCTCGACGAAGTCGACAAGCTCGGGCGCGGGGTGCAGGGCGACCCCGCCTCGGCCCTTCTCGAAGTGCTCGATCCCGAGCAGAACGGGAGCTTCCGCGACAATTACCTCGGCGTTCCTTTCGATCTTTCGCGGGTCATGTTCATCACCACCGCGAATGTCCTCGACTCCATTCCGCCGGCGCTCGGCGACCGCATGGAGGTCATCGATCTGCCGGGTTACGTCGACGAGGAAAAACTCGAAATCGCGCGGCGCTATCTGGTCGAACGGCAGAGAAAGGCAAACGGGCTCTCGGCGGAAGAGGTCGAAATCTCCGAGGAGGCGCTGAAAGCGATCATCCGCGATTACACGCGCGAGGCGGGCGTGCGCAATCTCGAACGCGAGATCGGCGCCGTCTTGCGCAACGCCGCCGTCAGGATCGCCGAGGGAAGCGCGCAGAAGGTCGCGATCGAGGCGGGCGATCTCGCCTCGATCTTGGGGCCCCGGCGTTTCGAGCCCGAAAGCGCGATGCGCACCTCTATCCCCGGAGTCGCCACGGGCCTTGCCTGGACCCCGGCCGGGGGCGACATTCTTTTTATCGAGGCGACGCGGATTCCGGGAACGGGAAGGCTCATCCTCACCGGACAATTGGGCGAGGTGATGAGAGAGAGCGCGCAGGCCGCTTTGAGCCTCGTCAAAGGAAAAGCCGCGGAATTGGCTCTCGACCCCGCCATTTTCGAGAAAAGCGACATCCACATCCATGTCCCGGCGGGCGCCATACCAAAAGACGGGCCTTCGGCCGGTGTGGCGATTTATACCGCCCTTCTCTCGCTGCTTTCGGGGCGCGTCGTCAAAAGCGAGGTGGCGATGACCGGAGAGATCAGTTTGCGCGGCCTCGTTCTTCCGGTCGGAGGGATCAAGGAAAAGGCCGTCGCCGCCGCTCGCGCCGGGCTCGAGACGGTGATCCTGCCGGCGCGCAACAAAAAGGATCTCGAGGAGATTCCGGAAAGCGCGCGTGCGAGCCTTTCTTTCCTGTGGGTCGAAAAGGTGGACGAAGTCGTCGCCGCCGCGCTCGAAAAGCTGCCCGCGGCGGCCTGACCCTTTCTTTTTCCCGGCCTCTTCGCGGCGAAGCCGCGGGCTTTTACGGCAGGCTGTAACGGGCGAGGAATTCTTCGCGCGGGGTGACCCCGAGCCCCGGCCTCTCGGGGATTTCGATCTCGCCGCCCTCGACCGGGAAGCTCTCTTCGGCAAGTTCGTGGAGGAGAGGGTTTGCGCCGAGCGAATATTCGAGGATGAAGCCCGCAGGCGACGCCGCGGCGACATGAAGCCCCGCGGCAAAAGCCGGCGCGCCCGCCCAAAGATGGGGAGCAAGACGCAGATTGAAGGCGCTTGCGAGAGCCGAGATTCGCATCGCCTCGGTGATCCCGCCGCAGATCGCGAGATCGGGCTGGAAGATGTCGGCCGCCGAAAGAAGGGCCAGATCGCGGAAATCGTGACGGGTGAATTCGCTTTCGCCGGCGGCGATCGGTATCGAGGTCGAAGCGCGCACTTCGGCGTAGCCCCTTTTGTCGTCGGCCGTTACGGGCTCTTCGAACCAGGCGAGGTCGTATTCCTCGACGAGGCGGCAAAAGCGTTTGGCCTCGGCCACCGACCAGGTGCCGTGGGCGTCGCACATGAGCTTCCTCTCCGCTCCGAGAGCCTTCCTCGCCGCGGCGACCCGGGCGGCCGAGCGCCTTGGCTCCCCGTCCATGATTCCGACCCTCATCTTGACGGCGCCAAAGCCCCCCGCCTCGACATAAGAGAGAAGCTCTTCTCCGATCCTCTCCGCCCCCGCCCAACCTCCCGAGGCATAAGCCGGCATCCTTTGCGCCTTGCGTCCGCCGAGAAGACGCCAGACCGGAACCCCCAAGGATTTCCCGAGAATGTCCCAAAGCGCGCAATCGATCCCGCTGATGGCGGAAATCGTGATCCCGCGCCGCCCCAGAACCGGGAAAACCCGGCCTTCCCTCAACGCATGATGGGCGCGGCTGCCGTTGTAAAGGCTCTCCCATAGGCGGGTGATGTCGCGCGGGTCTTCGCCCACCAGAAAAGGCGCCATTTCCTCGTTGATCAGCGCCGTCAAGGCCCGGTTTTGCGCAACCCCTCCCACCTGCGACTTCGATTCGCCCCAGCCGGTAAGGCCGCATTCGGTGTCGATGCGCACGATCGTCGCAGCGAAAGAGTGGGCACGCCCGAAATCGCTCGAATGCTGCTTTTCGGGGGCGATCGGGACGTGCACAGAGCGTGCGTTGACCGATTTGATCTTCACGGGCTTATCCCCCTGCCGGTCGATCCGCGAGAGGCAGAGCGCGCTTTCGCGGTTCGCCGCTTCGCGCCCTCCGGGCTCTTCGAAAAGATGGGGCGCCCCCGGCGGGATGATGAGCTTTCCCGGAGAAAAATTCGGCAAGGATGCAGCTGAGCTTAGAAGGAGGGACGACCGGGAAAGCCGCCCGTTTGGGGCAAGGGTCGTTTCGAGAGGCGGCGCCCGCCGCCTTCCCCCTATTGCGCGAGATCATTCGCCGGCCGCCGCGACGAGCCTAGGATTTCTGCGCCCGAGGGAAAGAAGGGAAAGGCGATGCAGCTCCCGCTTCAGATCACGTTCCGGCACATGGACCCTTCGCCCGCGGTCGAGGCGAGGATCATCGAGCGCGTCGCGGAACTCGAACGCTTTTTCGATCGCATCGTCTCCTGCCGTATCCTCGTCGAAAGCCGCCACCCGCGCCGCCGGCAAGGGAACCTCTACCGGGTCCGGGTCGACCTCAAACTGCCCGGACGCGAGATCGTCGTCGGCCGCGATCCCGCGCTGCGCCACGCGCATGAAGATGTTTATGTCGCCCTTCGCGACTCGTTCGACGCCGCCCGCAGGCTTCTCGAAGATTTCGCTCGCGAAAGCCGCGGCGAGGTCAAGACCCATACCGTGCCTTGACACGGGCGGATCTCGAGGCTCCTTTTCGAGCGCGATTGCGGCTTTATCCAAAGCGCCGAAGGACAAGAGATCACCTTTCACCGCAACAACCTCGCAGGCGACTTTTTCGCGAGCCTCGAGATCGGCGACGCGGTGCGTTTTGTCGCCAGGGAAGGCGAAAGCTCAAAAGGGCCAGAGGCGAGCACCGTCATTCTTCAAGGGAAGCACCACCTTTCCCCCGCCGAAGCGGTCCGCCGCTGATCAAAGGAGCGCGCCGCCGAAGCCGCTCCCTTCCGCCGCCGATAGCGGCGTTGCCACCGCCTCCAAAGGCCGGCCCTCCGCGGCGACACCCAGCCAAAGCGAAAGAGCGGCGGCGATCAGCATCAGCGCCGCGCCAACTCCGTAGCCCCAGAAAATCTCGCCCCGATCGCCGCCGCGGATGAGGACGCCAAACAAGGCCGGTGCCACCACCCCGCCGATCCCTGTACCGAGAGCGTAAAAAATGCCGATCGCAACCGCCCGCATTTCGAGAGGGAAATATTCGCCGACCGAAAGATAGGCCGAGCTTGCCGCGGCCGAGGCAAAAAAGAAGATGACGCTCCAGGCCGCCGTCTGCCCGGCCGCTCCCAGGACGCCTTCGCGGAAAAACCAGCCCGTGGCGATCATCAGGACGCCGGAGAGGCCGTAGGTAAAGGCGATCATCGGCCGCCGGCCGATGGTATCGAAGAGCCGCCCGATCAAGAGAGGCCCGAGGAAGTTGCCGGTGGCAAAAGGAAGGAGAAACCAGCCGACGTCGCTCGCCGCGACGTGATAGAACCTCGTCAGGATCAAGGCGTAGGTGAAAAAAATCGCGTTGTAGCAAAAGGCTTGCGACGCCATCAGAACGAAACCGAGCGCGGTGCGGGAAAGATAGCGTTCGAACAAGAGGCGCAAGGTCGGGAAGAACCAGCCTCCTTGATGCGCGAGAAGCCGCAGCGGAGGGTCCGATGGCGGCGGCAGAGGGCCGGCGCGAAGGGCGATGCGCGCTTCGATATCGCCGACGATGGCTGCGGCTTCCCCGCCGCGCCCGTGGATCATCAGCCAGCGCGGGCTTTCGGGCACAAAACGGCGCAGGAAAAGGATGACGCCGGCGAGCGCTCCGCCGATGACAAAGGCGGCCCTCCAGCCGATCTCGGGAGGGACGAGGCTCGGATCAAGAGCCAGAAGCGCGCCCAAGGCGCCGAGCGCCGCTCCGAGCCAAAAGCTGCCGTTAACCGCGAGATCGGTGGCGCCGCGGTAGCGCGCCGGGATCAGCTCCTGGATCGCCGAATTGACGGCGGCGTATTCGCCGCCGATGCCCGCTCCGGTGACCAGGCGAAACAAGGCGAAAGACCAGAAATCCCAAGAGAATCCCGTGAGTATGGTGGCGAGGAGATAGGTCATAAGCGTGATCGAGAAAAGCCGCTTGCGCCCGAGGCGATCGGTGAGCCAGCCGAAAAAGATCGCTCCCAACACCGCTCCCGCCAGATAACAGCTCGCCGCGGCGCCGACCGACGCGGCGTCCAGTCGAAGCGCCTTGCTGTTTTCGATCGCTCCCGAGAGAGACCCGACGAGAGTCACCTCGAGCCCGTCGAGGATCCAGGTGATGCCGAGCGCCGTCACCACGAGCGTGTGAAAAGGGCTCCAAGGCAAACGGTCGAGGCGCGCCGGGACGTCGGTTTCGAACCCCGGCAAAACCCGAGCCTCGAGCGGCTTTGCTTCGCTGCCGCTCATTTCAGCGACGGACGTTTCTGGCATCTCGGACGTCCCGCGGAAAAGGCTCCCGCTCTTTGCGGATACGCTCGGGCGCGCCGTTTCGATCCCGCCCCGGGCGGCCGCTTCGACCGGCGCCACAAGGTCCCTTGCCCCATCGATCTTTTGTCCATTTGTCCGCTTCGGCTATGCTGCCGCCAGGAGGCAGAAGAGCCGCCACTCGAAAACGCAAACGGCGAAAGCGGGAAAAGGATCACACTCTGATGGGAAGCGCGCCGGACGAACTCGAGGTCTCCCTTTGGCGCGGCGGAGAAGCTGGCCGTTACGAGGCCTATCGGGTTCCTCTCAAAGAGAACCAGACCGTGCTCGACCTTGTGACCTGGATCCAGCGTTATCTCGATCCGACCCTTTCCTACCGTTTCGCCTGCCGGGTGGGGATGTGCGGTTCCTGCGCGATGACCGTCGACGGCCGCCCGCGATGGACCTGCCGCACTCTCGTCGCGAAGATCTTGAAAGGCCGGCGCCTCGAGATCGGACCGCTGCAAAACCTGCCGGTGATCAAGGATCTCGCCGCCGACATGAGGCCTTTTTTCGAGAAATGGCAAAGGGCGAAAGGGGTCTTTGCGCCCTCGCAGACGCGGCGCGAGGCGCCGGCGAAAATCCCCCCGCAAAGCGCCCTGCGGATCGCCGCCGATGCGGCGATCGAATGCATCAATTGCGGCATCTGTTACGCCGCTTGCGACAGCGTGCGCTGGAACAGGGATTATCTCGGCCCCGCCGCGCTCAACCGCGCCTGGACCCTCCTCAACGACGCGCGCGATAAGGGAAACGCCGAGAGGCTTCGCGCGGTTTCGGGAAAAGACGGCTGCCACAACTGCCATTCTCATCAATCCTGCGAACGGCATTGCCCCAAGGCGCTCAATCCGACCGCCTCGATCGCGGGGCTCAAACGCAAAACGCTCGAGGCTTATCTCACAGGCAGGATCGCGGGATGACCGTTCGCCTTTACCTGTGGCAGCGCTTGACGGCCGCGCTTATGGCGCCCATGGTCCTCGCCCATCTCGCGATCATCTTTTACGCGTCGCGGCAAGGGCTTACCGCCGCAGCGATGCTCGCCCGCACGCGCGGGAGCTTCGGCTGGGCCCTCTTTTACGGCGTCTTTGTCGTTGCCGCCTCGATTCACGCCTCGATCGGGCTCAACAACGTCCTCTGCGAATGGTCGCCCTTGAAGGAACGCGGGAGCGGCGTTCTCGCCTCCGCTTTCGGGGCCCTGCTCTTTCTTCTCGGCCTTCGCGCGGTGATGGCGGTGGTGTCTTGATGAGCGCGCGCACCCTCGGCCATAGGCGCGATCCTTTGTGGCTCGCCGCCCTTTTGCACCGCCTTTCGGGTGTCGCCCTTGCGGCGTTTCTGCCGGTTCATTTCCTTGTTCTCGGGCTGGCGATCGGCGGCGGGGGAAGGCTCGAGGGTTTTCTGCGCTGGAGCGAAGAGCCTCTCGTCAGGCTTGCCGAAGGGGGCCTCGTCTTTCTCTTTACGCTGCATCTTCTAGGCGGGCTTCGCCTTTTGTGGATCGAGAATTTCCCCTGGCGAGGAGGCCAGACCGGGATTGCGCTTTTGGCCGCCCTCGTTTCGGCGGCCGCCGCCTTTTTCTTCCTTTTGATCCTTTTTTGACGAGGGACCCTTGGTCCTCGAACGAAGAGAGACCGACATCCTCATCCTCGGCTCCGGAGGAGCCGGCCTTTTTGCCGCTCTTCACGCGCATAGCGCCGCCCCCGACCTCGACATCGCGGTCGCGAGCAAAGGCCTCCTCGGCAAATGCGGTTGCACGCGGATGGTTCAGGGCGGCTACAACGTCGTGCTTCATCCGGGCGATTCTCTCGAACGCCACTTCATGGACACGATCGAAGGGGGGGCATGGCTTTCGAACCAGGAAATGGCCTGGACCCTCGTCGAAAAGGCGGTCGAGCGCGTGCGCGAACTGGAAAACGAGATCGGCTGCTTTTTCGATCGCAACGCCGACGGAACGCTCCACGGCAAGGCCTTTGCCGGGCAAAGCTTCGACCGCACGGTGCATAAGGGCGACCTCACCGGGATCGAGATCATCGGCCGCCTGATGGAGCAGGTCTGGGCGCGGCCAAGGATCGCCCGTCTCGAAGAACACCGCGCCTTGGCCCTCATCCCCGCCAAAGACGAACGCGCGCTATCGGGCGTCCTTTTTGCCGACATCAGGACCGGGGCTCTCTTTTTCCTCAATGCGAAAGCCGTTCTTTTGGCGACCGGCGGCGGGCCGACCAATTATCGCTATCACACCCCTTCGGGCGAGAAGAGCCTCGACGGGATCGCCATGGCTTTGCGCCTCGGCCTTCCTTTGCGCGACATGGAGATGGTTCAGTTCCACCCGACCGGCCTTCTCGCCGGGCCCGAGACGCGCATGACCGGAACCGTTCTCGAAGAAGGGTTGCGCGGCTCGGGAGGCTTTCTTTTGAACGGCGCGATGCAGCGCTTTATGGGCGACTATGACCCGAAACTCGAACGCGCCACGCGCGATCGCGTCAGCCGCGCCATCTGGTCCGAGATCAAGGCCGGACGTTCGAGCCCCAACGGCGGCGTTTATATCAAGATGAGCCATCTCGGCCCCGAAAGGGTGAGGCGCGAGTTCAAAGGCATGGTCGAACGTTGCGGCGATTGCGGGTTCGATCTTGCGGCGGGCCTCGTCGAGGTCGTTCCGACCGCCCATTACCTTATGGGCGGACTGGTCTGCCGGCCCAACACCGCGACCGAGCTGCCGGGACTTTTTGTCGCCGGAGAGGATGCCGCAGGCACGCACGGCGCCAACCGTCTCGGCGGCAACGGCGTCGCCAATTCGACCGTCTTCGGCGGCATCGCCGGAGAGGCGATGGCAGAGTGGATTGCGGCAAACCCGGCTCGGCGCGCCCCCGACGAAGAGAGCCTCGCCTTCGAGGCCGAACGCGCGCTTTTTCCTTTCACAAAAAAGCCCGGGCGCCTCAACGAATTGCGCGAAAGCCTTCTCGACGCCATGTGGGAGGATGTCGGCGTCATACGCGAAGAGGCGGGATTGAAAAGCGGGCTCCAAAAGCTCGAGGCGATCGAGGCCGAACT
>JAJYIC010000083.1 GCA_021790295.1 Pseudomonadota bacterium
GGGGTGTTGCGTCCCCATCCTCCGGGGAAGTCGCCCCGTTTCAGCCATTCCTTCTGGATTTCATCGCTGGTGAGACCGGGCTTGATCGATTCCATGAGGGCGATGAGGCCGTCACGCGCGGCGTTGTAGACCTCCTTCTGGAATGGCGTCGGTTTGTCGCCGACGCAATAGGTCCGGTAATAGCAGGTCCGGTAGCCCTGAAAGCCGACGCCGTTGATATCGATGACGACGAGATCGCCGGGTCTGACCACCCTGTCGGTCGGCATGTTGGGGACGCCGTAACCCGATCTTTCGCCGGTGCAGACGACAAAACTCGGGCCCTCGAGTTCGTCCGCCCCAAGCTTGTAGCAGGCGTTGGCGGCAATGCCGGCGATCTCGAACTCGGTCAAACCGGGGCGCAGAGCCTTCGCCACCTCCCAATGGGCGCTGTCGACGATGACGCCGGCCCGCCGCAGACAGTGGATCTCGTCCTCCGTCTTGATCATGATCGCATCGCACATGGCGATGTTGGCGTCGCACACCCTGACGCCGGCGCGCTTCAAAGCCTCGACCAGGTTGTAATTGGTGATGTCGACGCCGCAAGGCAGATCGAGCTTGCCGTGTTTCAAGAGAAGGGCCTTGATTTCGGCCGCCATCTTTTCCGCTTCGCCGACCATGTAATCGGGGTGTCCCGAAAACCCTGCCATCAGCTGGTTTGCCTTGGCCGTGTGAAGAACCATCTTGCCTTCGAACCAAGGCATGCGCAGGCGTTCCCAGTGACCGTTCAGGTGATCGATCGGCACGTAGGGAAAGCCTTCGCCTTCGACGAGGACGACAAAATGGCCGAGCCGGCGCCGTGCGTATTGGTGGAATGAGTAATATCCGAGATACCGATGATAGTCGTAATCGAAGAGAACGACCGCGCCGAGGCCGTGCTTTTTCAACGACACCTGCGCTTTTGCGACCCGTTCCTTGCGCATGCGGTCCGGATCGTAAGGACGATATTCGAAATCTACCGGGAATGCTCCGTATTGCATTGCGGGGTTCTCCTTCGGGTTGGGTTGGGGGTGAGCGGGCGCAGCCTCAACCGGTGAAAGGTGGCAAAGGGTCGCCCTCGGCGCCGTATCGGGCATTGAGGGAAGCGAGAAGGAAGCTTTCCGCACGGTCGAGATGGCTGCGCATGGCGCGCATGGCCGCGGCGGGATCACCCGCCTCGATGCCGGCGACGATCGCCAGATGGTCGCCGGTGATGCGGCAGAGGGTGCTGCGCAGGTCCTCGCTTCTTTTCGTGCGCAACAGAAAATAATATTTGAAATTCTGAAACAAGAGGCCGGTGATCGAATTATAGACTTCGGAAAGCACGGAATTATGCGCCGCATTGACAAGGGCGCGGTGGAAGGCGATGTCGGCGGCCATGAGGGCGCTTTCGCTGGCAGAGGGCGCGCCGACCGCCTCTTTCATGGCGGCCATGTCTTCGCGCGATGCGCGCTCTGCGGCAAGCCCCGTTAGCTCGATCTCGATCATCTTGCGCGCTTCGAAAACTTCGCGAATGGTGGTCGCATCGGCGTCGAGGTTGAAATCGGGAAAGGCGGCCGCTCGCGTCGCGCAGATTTCCTTGCCTCGCGTCGTCGTGCGCACGAGGCCGGCGGTTTCGAGGACCTTGATCGCCTCGCGCACCGAACTGCGGCCGATGGCGAAAGCACGGCAGAGTTCCCGCTCGGAAGGCAGTTTGTCGCCCTGCCGCAACTCCTTGTTGTCGATGAGAGAGAGGATCTGCTCGACCATTTCGCCGGACAGGGTCTTTTTGCGCAGGGCCTTGAACTGGTGCGTCATCGCCGCTTCTCCTCCCGAGGAGGCTGTCTCAGTAATCGTCATGGCCGCGACGCTGGCGATTTTGCCCTCTCCGGTAGGAGTCGCGATGCCACCCCATCGGGCAAGCGCGGCGACGCCTGCGAGGCGTGCGGTGCCTGCGAGGCGTGCGACGCCTGCGAGGCGTGCGAGGCGTGCGACGCCCTCGGGCGGGCAAAAGCACCGCCTCCCGGAGGGTTTCGGCGAAAATCCGCCTCTCCCGCGTCGAAGCGCTCGACCGTATTGCCGATACGCTCTTTGCGCTTCTCCTAGGATAGACCGACTTTCGCTCGAAACGCGGCTCATGAGGATTACCCAGACAGCCTCCTAGCCGTGGGCGAGGAGGCCGCCATCGACGTAAAGGGTGTGGCCGGTGATGAAATCGGAGGCGGGCGCGGCAAGATAGAGGGCGGCGAGGGCGAGATCATGCGGTTCGGCAATGCGTCCCAAAGGGATGCGGGCGAGCATTTTTTCCAGAAACGCGCTTTTGAGGAGCTGTGCGCGGCTTGGCGTCAACACCGCGGTCGGCGCCAGAACATTGACGCGGATGCCGTCCTTTGCCCACTCGACGGCAAGGGATCGCGACAGATGGGCGACCCCCGCCTTGACGCCGCCATAGACGGCGCGGCCTCCCACCGTTGCCCGGCCGAGGGTCGAGCCGAGATTGATGATCTTGCCGTATTTGCGCAGGCGCATGATATCGCCAAGGATCTGGCAGCAGAAGAAAAGCCCTTTGAAGCTGATGTCGAAAGTCTTGTCCCAGTCCTCTTCGCTGATCTCGCAGGCCGGTTTGGTGACGGTGTAACCGGCGGCGTTGACGAGGATGTCGAGCCGGCCGAAACGGTCGAGGACAAAGGCTTTCACCCTTTCGATCTCGGCGAGGCGCGTGAGATCGGCAATGCAGATTTCCGCGCGCCGCCCGAGAGAGGCGATCGCGCGAGCGGTATCGGCGAGCGCGCCTTCGCGGCGGCCGCAAAGGACGAGTTCGGCGCCCGCTTCGGCAAGGCCCTCTGCGATGCTGCGCCCGACGCCTTCGCTTGCGCCGGTGACGAGCGCGATGCGGCCCTTGAGAGCGAATTCCTCGAGAAGATTGGTCATAAGCCGCCCAAAGCAAGAAAGCGCCCGACCCGCCGATCCGAAGATCGGGCCGTCAGCTTATCAGACCATTCTCGGTCGAAATTGATTTGGATCAGTCCGCTCGAAACGCGTTTGCGGGAAGGAGGCTTGCGCGCAAAAGCGCCTTTCCAACCGCAAGCGCGCCGGCCGTCTGATCCGCCTTTCAAAACACCGGCAAGCCGTCCCGCGGATCGGAACCGGGTGCATGCCGCCTTCAGATGGGCGTGTACAAGATGCAATAGCCTCTTGGACTGATTTTCCCCTCTACCAGCTGGCAGGTTCCCGGCGCCATCATTGCCGGGCCCATCGTTCCGCCCATCATTCCCTGCCCGGCATGGCCGCCGGGCGGAATGTAATATTTGCACATTCCGCACATCTTGCCGTCCTTCGGGGTGTCCTCGTAATGAACGGAGGCTTTGCTTGCCTTTGGCGTCTTGGTCGCGGAGGCAGACGCAAGAGAACGCGGGAAAGGAAGAGCGGACACCGCAGCCGTCAAAGCCGCGAGCTTCAGCCAAGCGCGGCGGGAAAACCGTTTGGCTTTATCCATCTGCAAAACCTCGTCCTTGCCGCGATGCTATTCTTCGTGGTGCGGGCGAGAGGACTTGAACCTCCACGTCCCCGAGGGACAACAGATTTTGAGTCTGCCGCGTCTGCCGTTCCGCCACGCCCGCTTCTCCTCCCGAGAATAGCGCGGCCCTCCCGGCCCTTCAACGCTGCCTCGCCTGCCGCCGGCTTCGGGTTTTTCGAGGCGCGGCCCCGCCCGCTATTCGGCGGCGACCGCCTCGCGCACCTGCGCCAAAAGACCCGCCCTTTCGAGATCGGCCTTGAGTTCGGCGCGCTCCATCGCGGTGATCTGCAGCAAAGGCGGGCGCACCGGCCCCCCAGCCATCCCCAACATCTCGCACCAGGCTTTGAGATAGGCCATCGGCATGATCTTGCGTTCGACCCAGGGAGCGTTCATCCAGCGCTCGTAAACCGGGCGCAATGCCGCCATCCCATCGCTCTTCGCCTGCGCTTCGGCGAAGCGGCCCGCGAGCGCGAGTTCGGTATACTCGCGCAAAGGCTGATAGCTTCGCGTCTGGAAAAGATACGGGCTCGGCGAAGACTGATGCACCCTCTGCCCGTGGTCGCGTATCAGCGAAAGCCAGTCGGGCTCCGAAGGGTCGCTGATGACGATCTTGTCGCCGCAGAGCCTTTTGACCGCGAGATAATGCTCCCGCGGCCGCGGAAGCTTGAGGCCGCAGACGTTTTCGATATCGGCGATGCGCGCCGTCAGTTGCGGCGAAAGGCCATAGCCCGCAAAGGGCGGGTCGAACATCCAGATGCCGATATCGACCCGCGAGGCGACAAAGGAGAACCATTCATAGACCATCGCCTCGTTTGCCGGAGGGTAATAGGGGTTCATGAGGATGATGAAATCGGCCCCGACCGCTTCGGCGTGGCGGGAGAGTTCGACCGTCTCATGCGCCGAATGATGGCAGGTGTGAGCGATGACGAGGCATTTGCCTTTTGCTTCCTCGACGACGATCTCGACGGAGCGCTTGCGCTCCTCTTTGGTGAGAGACCAGAATTCGCCCATGACGCCGGTGCAAAAGACGCCGTCGATATGAAGTTCGTCGGTGAGGCGGCGCATGTTGGCGCGCAAACCCGCCTCGTCGACCGCCCCGTCAGGCGTAAAAGGCGTCGGCAAAGCCGCCCACAAACCTCGGAAAAGGGCGCGCGCGGCCTCTTTCGCTTCGGATTTCCGGCTCGGCATCATCCGTCTCCTTCTTTGTCGAGAGAGTTCAAAACCGCGTTTCTCTTCTCGCCGCCCGAGGCCGCTCCTCCTCGAACGAAAGGCGCTCTTGCCTAAGAGAGCCCCATTCCGCCAGAACCTTCTCTTCGGTGCAACAAGGGAGAAAGAGAATGAACCGGCTCGACGGCAAAAGAGCCTTTATTTCGGGTGCGGCGCGCGGCATCGGCGCCGAAACCGCGCGGCAGATGGTGGAAGCGGGGGCGAGGGTGGCGCTCGGCGACATTTTGGAGGATCGCGGGCGTGCGACCGCAAAAGCGCTTGGCGACTCCGCGATCTTTCTTCCCCTCGACGTGCGGCAAAAGGAGGAGTGGGAGCGGGCGATCGGCGCCGCCGTTGCCGCCTTTGGCGGGCTCGACGTTCTCGTCAACAATGCCGGGATCTTTCTCGGCAAAGGCCTTGAAGAGGCAAGCCTCGAGGAATGGCAGCAGCTTGTCGCGGTCAATCTGACGGGCGTTCTTTTGGGTACGCGCGCGGCTCTCCCCGCTCTCTGCCAAAGCGCCAAAGAGAGCCCTCACGGCAGCGCCATCGTCAATCTTTCCTCGGTCGCCGGTCTCGTCGGCTCGCAGCTCGACCCCCTTTACTCTCTCACAAAAGGCGGGGTAGCCCTTTTCACCAAATCGGCGGCTCTCGAATTTGCCCGCAAAGGCTACCGCATACGGGTCAATTCGATCCATCCGGGGGTGATCGAGACCGACATGGGCGGCGAGACCTTTGCCGCCCGCGCCCGCCAGCACGGCGGCAACGATCTCGATCGGGCGCGGCAGGCGGCTCTTGCCGGACACCCGATCGGCCGCCTCGGGGCGGCCAAAGACGTCGCCGCCGGGATCGTCTTTCTTGCTTCCGACGACGCCGCCTTTGTGACCGGAGCCGGCCTCGTCGTCGACGGCGGCCTCACCGCACAGTAGAAAGCGCCGCCCTCAGCGTCTGATCACGATGGTGCGCAAAACCGCGCAAAGGCGATCCTGCTGGTTGACAAACCTGCGCTCCATGGAAACCAGACCAAGAAGCCCCGAACGCCCCTCTTTGAGGGTCGCATCGCTCACCGCCGCATGGACGGTGATCGTGTCGCCGGCGACGATTGGCTCGAGAAATTCGTAAGCGTCTTCGCCGTGGACGGTCGCGAGCCCAAAGGAAAACGGCGCCAGTTCGTGCGAAGAGTTGTATTGCAGGAGCGCGAGGAAGGGCCACGGGGCGACGATATCGCGATAGCCGCGCCGCAGCGCCGCCTCCTTGTCGTAATGGATGGGATCGAAATCCTCGACCGCCATCGCCATGCGCATGACCGCGAGAGCCTCGACCGGAACCGCCTCGGGCTCGCCCAAGGGTCCAACCATTCTTGCCAGCGCCGAAGCGATCTCTGAAGCGGCCCCTTCGGTTTTGGCCTCTCCTTTCGAGGAAGGAGGATTGGGCGCCCTTCCGCCCTCCTCTCGACGCCCTGCGTTTTGCCGTTCGAAGGGGTTTCCGCGATCCTCGCGCGAAGCGACCAGCGCCGTCGCGGCCGCGGGGGTGGTGTTCTCCCCGCGCTGGTTTTCGACGTGACAGTCGATATCGATAAAGCACCCTCCTTCCTCGCGATATTTGCGCGTGATGCGGCCTTTGAAGGCGAGCATGTCGCGCGGCATCGTCGAGCCGGTGTTGCGGTCCTTGAAGCGGAGCGCGCGCGCATTGCGGCCGATCCAGGAATTGACCGCCGAGAGCAGATAAGCCGCGATCAAAGGGCCCGAAAGGATGATCCCGGGCAACCCTTGGGCCTTTGCGACATACTCGTCGTGGTGGAATTCCGAATCGTAATTGTCGCTCGCCCCGGCCCATCGCACCTGATGGCCTACCATCATCGGTCCTTTGGAAAGGACCGGAAATTCCTGGCCCTCCTCGAAGTCCTCGAAATAAAAATCGGCCGGCTCGACCGTCTTTACCCGTCGCATCGAAGCTTCTCCTTCCCTTTGATCCGCGCTTTGCGGCACAGCCCGCTTTTCATACGGCGCCCTCGGCTTCAAGCGCGGCGATCGCCTTTGCGTCATAACCGAGTTCGCCCAGGATGGCGTGCGTATGCTCGCCCAAAGCGGGGACGCGGGCCATCGGCGCGGGCGCGGCGTCGATCTCGAAGGGCGGCAGAAGCGCGCGCACGGGACCCCCGGGAGTTTCGACCATGCGCCAGCGTTGGCGCGCGCAAAGCTGGGGATGATGCGAGACCTCGTGCACGCTGTTGAGACGGCCGTTGGCTATCCCGGCGGCGTCGAGCAAGGCCAGAACCCTCGCCGTGCCCAGCCGCGACAACGCCTTTTCGATCTCTTCGGTGAGCGCCGCGCGGTTTTCGATGCGCGCGGTATTGGAAAAAAAGCGCGGGTCTTCGGCAAGGTCCGGCTCTCTCAATACCTTTGCGCAAAAGCTTTGCCATTCGCGCTCGTTCTGCACCCCGAAGATGACAAAGCCGTCGGCCGTGCGGTGCGGGCCGTAAGGGGCCACCTGGGGATGGGTCATGCCCTCGCGCGCGGGCGCGGCGCCGCCATAAGCCTCTTTCAGAAGGGCGATGCTCATCCATTCGCTCAAGGCCTCGAGCATCGCCACCTTGACCGAAGCGCCCCCGCCTCCTCTTTCGCGCCGCAAAAGGGCGGCAAGTGAGGCGGAAAAGGCGTACATCCCGGTGGCGATGTCGGCGACCGAGATGCCGACGCGCGCCGGCGCCTCGGGCGTTCCGGTGATGTCGATCACCCCGGATTCGGCCTGGATCAAAAGATCGTAGGCCTTTTTCTCCGCGTAGGGCCCGCTTTCGCCGTAACCGGAAATATCGCAAAGGATCAGCCGCGGGTGTAGCGGGGCCAAAACCTCATAGCTCAAACCGAGGCGTCGCGCCGCGCCCGGAGCGAGGTTCTGGATGAGAACATCCGCGCGGGCGATGAGCCGCAAAAGCACCTCTTTTGCCGAGGGCGATTTGAGATCGAGAGTGAGACTTTCCTTGCCGCGATTGAGCCAGACGAAGGTCGTCGACTGGCCATGCACCGCGCGGTCGTAGCCGCGGGCAAAATCGCCCACTCCCGGCCGTTCGATCTTGATCACCCGCGCGCCCAGATCGCCGAGATGGCGGCTTGCGAGCGGGCCTGAGGCCGCATGTTCGAGGCTGACGACGAGAAGACCTTCTAAAGGGCGCATGCCGCTTCCTTTTCTGCCGCCCCGCTCCTTTGGGCGCAACTCATAGCGCAACGGCAAGGGCCGCAAGAAAGGCTGCGCAGATCAGCCATGCGCCTGAGTGAAGGGTCGGCCTCTTCTGCGGCCTTTCGCTGTAGACGGGGGCGGCGCCCCGGTGCAAAGGTGCTGCGTTGCTTTCCACCGACCGGCGATGACAGACGTGAGGAGGACAAGAAGATGCCGATTTCGCGCAGATCCCTGCTTTTGGGCGCAGGCGCGGCCGCAACGCTCGCAACCTTGGAACGTTCCGCGATCGCCGCCGAATTCGTCTTCAAGCTCGGCCACGACCTTCCGGTAAACCACCCGGTGCATCTGCGCGCCGTCGAGGCGGCAAAAAAGATCGCCAAGGAATCGGGCGGGCGTCTTTCCTTGCAGATTTATCCCAACAGCCAGCTCGGCAGCGACACTCAGATGCTCGCGCAGGTGCGCTCAGGCGCGCTCGAAATGATGATGATCGGCGACAACATTCTGGGCGATGTCGTGCCGTCGGCTTCGGTCGCGAGCCTGCCTCTGGCTTTCAGCACCTACCACCAGATCTGGGTCGCGATGGACGGGGCGCTCGGGCAATACATCCACAAAGACATCGAAAAGATCGGACTTCACGCTTTTGCCAAAGGGTGGGACGTCGGGTTGCGCGACGTCGTCACCGGCAACCGTCCGGTGCACAATGTGGGCGATATGAAAGGGCTCAAGCTAAGGGTTCCGGAGGCGCCGATCCAGGTGGCGTTTTTCAAGGCCCTCGGCGCTTCCCCGACCCCGGTCGACATCACCGAACTTTACACGGGCTTGCAAACCCACCTCGTCGACGGCGCCGAATTGCCTCTCGCCAGCATCGAGGGAGCGAAGTTCTACGAAGTGACGAAGTTCATCTCCCTGACGCGGCATATGCCGACCACCTATGAGGTTCTGGCAAACGGCGCCCGCTACCGCAGTCTGCCGAAACGCCTGCAAGAGGTCCTTGCCCACGTTCTCGACGAAGGGGCGTTGCTCGAAAGAGGCGATATCGCCAAAGGCGAGGTAGCCCTTGGACGCCAGCAACGGATCCAACCCGAGCGCCGTCAGCACCTCC
>JAJYIC010000084.1 GCA_021790295.1 Pseudomonadota bacterium
TATCGGCATCGAGGCGAATTCCAGAATCGAAAGGACACTAGCAAACTATTGATTTCTAGTGTCGTTTTGGTTTCGAAGTTCGCCTCAATCCTGATATCCCGTGATCTTGCGAACGTCACAACCACGACACTAGCACCATCTGGAGGGTGGATCTTGCGAGGGTTTCTCCCGGCCGCCGGCAAAGCCCTTCCGACGGTCGCTTCCCGGTCGGGGCGTCGGAGCGCCCGGCGAGGAAAAACGGGTTGCCGAGCACTCTGGTATACCATATACCTCAATCTCGCCGGAAGCCAAACCGCGCTTTCCCGGAAAGCCGGAAAGGCCCCCTGACGGCGCGCCGCGTGCGCCGCGCAAAAACCCGGCCGGCAGACCGGATGCGAAAGGAGTTGCTGATGAGCCAGGCCTTGGAAGGGGTGCGCGTCCTCGATCTCGGCCATGTCCAGGCCGGACCCACGGCGACGCAGCTTCTCGCCTATATGGGCGCCGATGTGATCAAGGTCGAAATGCCCGGACGCGGCGACATCACGCGCGGCCAGTTGCGCGATGTCGAAGGCGCCGACAGCCTTTACTTCACCATGCTCAACTCCAACAAGCGCAGCATCACGGTCAACCTCAAATCGGTCAAAGGGAAAAAGGTGATCGAGGCTCTGGCGCGGCAGAGCGACGTCGTCGTCGAAAATTTCGGCCCCGGCGTTCTCGATCGCCAAGGCTTTACCTGGGAACGTTTCCAGGAACTCAACCCGCGCCTCATCTACGCCTCCGTCAAAGGTTTCGGCCCCGGCCCTTACGCCGAGTGCAAGGCGTATGAAAACATCGCCCAATGCATGGGCGGGGCGGCCAGCACGACAGGCCTTGAAGAGGGCTCTCCTCTCGTCACCGGAGCCCAGATCGGCGACAGCGGAACGGGCGTCCATCTCGTCGCCGGCATCCTCGCCGCGCTTTTCCAGCGCGAGCGCAGCGGGCGCGGGCAAAGGGTCGAAGTGGCGATGACCGACGCCGTGCTCAATCTTTGCCGGGTCAAGATGCGCGACCAGCAGAGGCTCAAGGCCGGCCCTTTGCCCGAATATCCGAACCGAGCCTTTGGCGAGGCCGTGCCGCGCGCCGGCAACGCTTCGGGCGGGGGACAGCCGGGCTCGGCATTGCGCTGCGCTCCGGGAGGGCCCGACGACTGGGTCTATGTCATCATCCAACCGCCCTCCTGGGCGCCTTTGATGCGGCTTTGCGGGCGCGAAGAGCTGATCAAAGACCCCCTTTACGCCACCCCCGAAGCGCGGCTTCCGCATATGAGCGAATGCTTTTCGATGGTCGAGACCTGGACCCGCAGTCGCAGCAAATTCGAGGTGATGAAAGCCTTGAACGAGGTCGATGTGCCTTGCGGGCCGATCTTGTCGATGAAGGATATTTACGAGGATCGCTCGCTTTACGAACGCGGTTATCTGGTCGAGATCGACCACCCCGAACGCGGGCGTTATGTCCAGATCGGCACCCCGATCAACCTTTCCCTCTCGCCCGTCGTCGTCAAACGCTCGCCGCTTTTGGGCGAGCACACGGAAGAGATCCTCGCCTCTCTCGGTTACGACAAGGAAGCGATTGCGGAATTGCGCAAGGAAGGGGCGATATAGTACGGAAAAGGCGAGGGTTGCCTCTTGGCTGTTGCGCGAACGCACGACCGCCGCATTCATCCCGGTTCCGGGCGAAGGCGCGGTCCTCCGACCCCGAAAGGCCGCCAGGTCGATGCCGCGGCTCTTGTCGAACTGCGGCAGATCCTCGGCGCGAGAGAGAGGCGGCGCGACCTTCTGATCGAGCATCTGCACCTTTTGCAGGACCGTTTCGGTTGTCTTTACGCGCGCCATCTGGCCGCCCTTGCGGAGGAGATGCGGCTTTCGCTCGTCGAAGTTTATGAGGTCGCCTCTTTCTACGCCCATTTCGACATCGTTCTCGAAAGCGAGGCGCCGCCCCCCCAAACGGTGCGGGTTTGCGAAAGTCTTTCTTGCGCGCTAGAGGGCGGCCTCGATCTTTTCGACGCGCTTCGCGCCCGCGCTGGAGAGCGGGTCCGCATCCTGCGCGCGCCTTGCATGGGCGGCTGCGACAAGGCGCCGGTCGCCGCCGTCGGCCAGAGGCGTTGCGAAAACGCAAGCGCCGAAAGCGTCCTCGCCGCGCTTCAGGCGGGCGAGAAGAGCCCGCGGATCCCGAACGCCCTCGATTTTGCCGCCTACCGCGCGCAGGGCGGCTACCGCCTCCTCGAGGCCTGCCTTGCCGGAGAGAAAGAGGCGGAAGACGTCATCGCCGCTCTCGAAAAGTCGGGCTTGCGCGGCCTCGGCGGCGCCGGTTTTCCGGTTGGGCGCAAATGGCGCATTTTGCGCGCGGGAGAAAAGCCGCGCCTTCTCGCGGTCAACGCCGACGAGGGCGAACCCGGAACCTTCAAAGACCGTTATTTCCTCGAAACCGACCCCAACCGCGTCCTCGAAGGAATGCTGATCGCGGCCTGGGCGATCGAAGCGAGCGAAGCCTTCATCTATCTTCGCGACGAATATCCTCAATGCCGCGAGATCCTTTTGCGCGAGGTCGCCTTGATCGAAGCCTCGGGGCTTGCCCGAGGGGTGAGGATCGAGCTGCGCCGCGGAGCCGGCGCCTATATTTGCGGCGAAGAATCGGCGATGCTCGAATCGATCGAAGGCAAGCGCGGCCTGCCTCGCCACAAGCCGCCTTTCCCGGCCGAGGTCGGGCTTTTCGGCCGGCCCACTCTCATCAACAATGTCGAGACCCTCTTTTGGGTTCGCGACATCCTCGAAAAAGGGCCCGACTGGTTTCTCGGCCAAGGGCGCAACGGCCGCAAGGGCCTGCGGGCTTTTTCGGTTTCGGGGCGGGTGCGCGAGCCCGGCGTCAAGCTCGCGCCGGCCGGGATCACGGCGCGCGAATTGATCGAGGAATATTGCGGCGGGATGAAGGAAGGACACGCCTTCAAGGCCTATCTTCCCGGCGGCGCCTCGGGCGGCATCCTGCCCGCGGCGAAAGCTGACATCCCTCTCGATTTCGGCACGCTTGAAAGCGAGGGCTGCTTTATCGGCTCGGCGGCTCTCGTCGTCCTTTCCGACAAGGACGACATGAAGGCCGCGGCGCTCAACCTTTTGCGGTTTTTCGAAGAGGAAAGCTGCGGCCAGTGCACGCCCTGCCGCGCCGGAACCGAAAAGGCGGTGCGGCTCCTCGAAGCCCCTTCCTGGGACGAGGCCTTGCTTCTGGAACTGGCGCAGGTGATGGGCGACGCCTCGATCTGCGGCTTGGGGCAAGCCGCGATGAACCCGGTCAAGATGGTCTTGAAACATTTCCGCAGCGAGGGGACGGGCAAAGGGCGAGCGCGATGACGAGAAGGCGGCGCAAATGAGCGAAGAGGTCCGCTTTTTTCTCGACGGCGCCGAAGTTTCGGCCGAGCCCGGGGAAACCATCTGGCAGGCCGCAAACCGTCATGGCACCCTCATCCCGCATCTTTGCTGGCTGCCGAAACCGGGCTACCGCGCCGATGGCAATTGCCGCGCCTGCATGGTCGAGATCGAAGGCGAAAGGGTTCTCGCCGCCTCTTGCGTCCGCAAACCCGCAGCCGGGATGAAGGTCAAAAGCGCAAGCGAACGCGCCCTTTTCTCGCGCCGCCTTGTCTTCGAGCTTCTTCTTGCCGACCAGACGGCGCGGCAGGCGGCGCACGACCCCTTTTCACGCTTCTGGCAATGGGCCGATCGTCTGGGGGTCGACCAGAGCCGCTTTCCCTCTCATGGCCCGCTCGCGCCCGATTTGAGCCATCCGGCGATGGCCGTCGCCCTCGATAGCTGCATCGGCTGCACGCTTTGCGTTCGCGCCTGCCGCGAGGTTCAGGTCAATGACGTGATCGGTATGAAAGGGCGCGGCTGGGGCGAAAAGATCGTCTTCGATTTCGACGATCCTATGGGCGAGAGCAGTTGCGTTGCCTGCGGCGAATGCGTTGCGGCCTGCCCGACGGGGGCTCTCATGCCCAAAACCCTCGTCGATGTGAACGGCGTCTACGCCGCCTCTCCCGATCGCGAGGTCGATAGCGTCTGCCCTTACTGTGGGGTCGGCTGCCAGCTCACCTACAAGATCCGCGAGGATCGCATCCTCGCCGTCGAAGGGCGGGACGGGCCTTCCAACCGCGGCAGGCTTTGCGTCAAAGGCCGTTTCGGTTTCGACTATGTCCACCATCCCGACCGCCTGACGGAGCCTTTGATCCGCAAGAAAACCGCGGGGAAAGAGGACGCCCGGATCGATCCCGCCAACCCTTACACCCATTTCAGGAAGGCAAGCTGGGAGGAGGCGCTCGATTGCGCCGCAGAGGGCTTGAAGCGCATCCGCGAGCGCGACGGCCCTTCCTTTCTTGCCGGCTTCGGCTCCGCCAAAGGCTCGAACGAGGAAGCCTATCTTTTCCAGAAGCTCGTGCGCACGGGCTTTGGCAGCAACAACGTCGATCATTGCACGCGGCTTTGCCACGCCTCCTCTGTTGCCGCATTGATGGAAGGGATCGGCTCGGGCGCCGTCACGGCGCCTTTTACGGCGGCGATGGACGCCGACGTCATCGTCGTCATCGGCGCGCGCCCGACCGAAAACCACCCCGTCGCCGCAACCTTTTTCAAACAGGCGGCCAAACGCGGCAAGACCCTTATCGTCATGGACCCGCGCGGGCAGGCGCTTGCCCGTCATGCGAGCCAGATGCTGGCCTTCAAGCCGGGGCGCGACGTCGCGCTTTTGAACGCGCTTCTTTATACGATCATCGAGGAGGGCCTTTACGACAGGCAGTACGTCGCCGCGCACACCGAGGATTTTGCCGGACTCGCCGAGCATATCCGCGCCTATCCGCCGGAAAAGATGGCCGCCATCTGCGGCATCGAGGCCAATCGTTTGCGGCTTGTCGCGCGCAGTTACGCGCGCGCGCAAAGGGCGATCATCTTTTGGGGGATGGGCGTCTCGCAGCATGTCCACGGCACCGACAACGCCCGTTGCCTTATTGCTCTTGCTTTGATCACCGGGCAGATCGGCCGTCCGGGAACGGGGCTTCATCCCCTTCGCGGCCAGAACAACGTTCAGGGAGCCTCGGACGCGGGGCTGATCCCGATGTTCTATCCCGATTATCAATCGGTCGAAAACTCAGGCGCGCGCGAGAAATTCGAAGCCTTGTGGGGAAGGCGCCTTGATCCGAAGCGCGGCCTCACCGTCGTCGAGATCATGGACTCGGTTCATGCCGGGGCGATCAAAGGCCTTTACATCATGGGCGAAAACCCGGCGATGTCCGATCCCGACGCCGAACATGCGCGCGCGGCTCTCGCCAAGCTCGAACATCTCGTCGTCGAGGACATCTTTCTCACCGAAACCGCAAAATACGCCGATGTCGTCCTCCCGGCTTCGGCCTGGCCGGAAAAGGACGGCACCGTCACCAACACCAACCGCCAGGTGCAGATGGGCCGCGCCGCCTTGCCTCTTCCCGGAAACGCGCGCCAGGATTTGTGGATCATCGAGGAAATCGCGAAGAGGATCGGCCTTCCCTGGTCCTACGGCCATCCAAGCGCGGTGTTCGCCGAGATGAAAGAGGCGATGCCGTCCTTGAAAGGAATCACCTGGGAGCGGCTTTTGCGCGAAAGCTCCGTCACCTATCCCTGCGAAAGCGAGGCGGAGCCCGGACGCGAGATCGTCTTCGGCGAAGGTTTTCCGACGCCTTCGCACCGCGGCCGCCTGGTTCCGGCCGCGATCGTCCCTCCGGCCGAAGAGCCGGACGAGGAATATCCCTTTGTCCTGACGACGGGGCGCCAACTCGAACATTGGCACACGGGGGCGATCACGCGGCGCGCGCAGGTTTTGGACGAGATCGAGCCCGAGGCCGTCGCCTCTCTTGCACCTTCGGAATTGCGCCGCCTCGGTCTCGCCGCGGGCGAGCGCGTGCGCGTCTCGACGCGGCGCGGCTCGATCGAACTGAAGACGCGCGCCGACAGCGCGATCGCGCCGGGGATGGTCTTCATCCCCTTCTGTTACGCCGAAGCCGCGGCCAATATCCTCACCAACCCGCAGCTCGATCCTTTCGGCAAGATCCCGGAATTCAAGTTCTGCGCCGCCCGCATCGAGCCGGCAGGAATAAGGGTGGCAGACTAGCCTGCATTTCTCACACTGGGCGTGGGCTGCGCCGAGAGAGAAGCCACTCCATCAGAATGCGGTTGAACGCCCATTCCCGCTCGACATTGGCGAAATGGCGGGCGCCGGCGATCTCCTCGTAACGCGCTCCAGGGACGAGTCCCGAAAGGCGGCGGTTTTCCGCAGGCGGGGTGCCCTGGTCCTCGGCGCCGCAGACGACGAGAACGGGAAGGGCGAGAGAGGGAAGCCGCGCCGTAAAATCGAAATCGAGGATCGCCGCCGTGGCGCCGAGATAGCCTTCGGCCGTCGTCGCCGCGACGGTGTCGCGGATCTCCTTCCAGCGCGAAGGACGCCGCGCCCGGAAGGCTTCGGTAAACCAGCGCTCCATCGTCGGATCGGCGAGAGGGGCGACCGATTGCGCCTCTTTGACGATGCGCTGGCGTTCGGCCCAGGCCGCTTCGCCCCCTTTGGGACTGGCCGGCAAGGTGTCGCTCCAAAGCGCCGAAAGAAGCCTTTGGCGATGATCGAAAGCAAAAGCCTGTCCGATCATCCCGCCGATCGAAAGGCCGACATAATGCACGCGCTCGATCCCGAGGGTGGAGAGGAGGCGGGCGAGATCGCCCGCGAGAGCCGCCATCGTGGTATCGCCTTTGACCGGGTCGCTGCCTCCATGCCCGCGCATGTCGGCGCGCAGGACGCGGAACCCCGCACCGAGCAGAGGCGGCAACTGTTCGGCCCACATGCCGCTGTCCGAGGCAAGAGAATGGCTGAAGAGGACGACGGGCGCCTCTTCGGGGCCAACGAGATCGAAATAGATGCGGCGTCCGTCGAGCGTCAGAAGCATCGATCTTTCCTCCCGTAGGGTTGCGCGGGGAAGAAGCTTAACCCGCATTTCTCACACTGGACAGGGGCCGCGCCGCGGGCAAGGCGAGGAAACCGTCGCCGTTGCGCGGCACGAGCGCCTTTCCCCCTCACTCTTGCGGCAAAAAAGCGAGAACCCCGGAAAGACGGGAGAAAAGTTCGCCGGGGTCGCCCGAGACCAGAACCGATTTGTTGCGGCTTCTGCCTCCCGAAAGAAGGGAAAAGTCGCGTCTCGGAAGAGAAAAAGCGCGGGCGAGAAGGGCGAGCAAGGCTTCGTTCGCGCGCCCGCCTTCGGGCGGCGCCCTGACGGAGACTTTGAGCGCCCGCCCGCCGCCGCCGGAAGGGATGAGGGCAAGAAGGCAATCGCCGCGTTTCCCCGGCGATACGCGCACGCTCACGCGCACGCCGCCGCGGACCGCGTGGCAAGGCCCTTCAGGCAAGGTATTCGAACATGAGATCGCGCAAGAAATACAGAAGAAGGATGAGAATGACCGGAGAGATGTCGATCCCGCCGAGATCGGGGATGATCCTTCGTATCGGTCCGAGAAGCGGTTCGGTGATCCGCCACAAAAAATCGCCGATCACGGAGACGGCATGGTTGTGGCGATTGACGACGCCGAAAGCAAGAAGCCAGCTCAACACCGCCTGGCCGATCAAAAGCCAGATGTAAATCGTGATCACGGTACTGACGAGGTTCAAAAACGCGAGCATCCGCTCCTTCCGGAAAAAACTTTGCCAAAAGATGGCTTTGGCCGCGACCCTAGCCTCAAGGATGGGGCGAGGCAAGGACGAGAGGCGGGGCCGCGCTTGACAGGATGAGGCGCCCTCCTCATAGTCGCGCGCGCTGAAGGTGGGACGGGGCCGTAGCTCAGCCGGGAGAGCGTCGCGTTCGCAATGCGAAGGTCAGGGGTTCGATCCCCCTCGGCTCCACCAACAGGCGCAACCCCAAGAGGAAGAGAGGCGAGGCGCAAATGCCGAAGATCCTCGTCATCCACGGCGCCGGCATGAACATGCGCGGCAAGGTCCAGACGGACATTTTCGGCCCCATGACCCTTCCCCAATACGACGAGAAGATCCGCGGCTTTGCGCGCGAACTCGGCGTCGAGGTGGAAATCTTTCATTCCAATATCGAAGGCGAAGTCATCGACAGGCTTTACGCCGCAAACGAGGAAGGGTTCGACGCCGCGCTTTTCAACCCGGCCGCTTTTTCCTCGGGCTATCCGGCTCTCGTCGCGGCGATCGCTCAGGTCAGCTTTCCGACGGTCGAGATCCACATCTCGAACCCCGCCCGGCGCGGCTCCTATTCCGAGACCTCCCGGTCGAGCCAAGGGGTGGTTACGGGTTTTGGCATCGCCGGCTATGCCCTTGCCCTGCGCGGTTTACGCGACCTCGTCATGGCCAAATAGGGCGCCTTTTCGCGCCCTCCTCTCGCGCTTTATCTTTTTCTTGCACGGCGCCATCATCTGCTGGGCGAGAGGATCGCCTGTGCCGCAAGACGAGAGGCCCTTCGAGGGAGGAAGAGATGCGCCAAGCCGTAATCGTTTCGACCGCCCGCACGCCGATAGGCCGGGCCTATCGCGGCGCCTTTAACGACACGCAAGCGCAGGCTCTCGCCGGACATGTCGTCGCCGAGGCGGTGCGCCGCGCCTCGGTGGATCCCTCCGAGGTCGAGGATGTGGTTTTGGGCGCTGCGCTGCAGCAAGGCTCTCAGGGTTACAACATCGCGCGCCAGGCTCTTCTGCACGCCGGGTTTCCGGTCTCGGTTGCCGGAATGACGGTCGACCGCCAATGCGCTTCCGGCCTGATGGCGATCGCGACCGCCGCCAAAGAGATCGTCGGTGACGGGATGAAGGTTGCGGTCGGCGGCGGGGTCGAATCGATCTCTCTCGTTCAGACCGACCATCGCAACCAGTATCGGGCGGAAGATCCCCGGCTCCAGGAGCGCCTTCCGCAGATTTACATGACGATGATCGAGACCGCGGAGATCGTCGCCGA
>JAJYIC010000085.1 GCA_021790295.1 Pseudomonadota bacterium
ATCGCTATTACCGCATCAAGGCGCGCTGGTTCGGGGTCGATGCGCTGCCGTTCTGGGACCGCAACGCGCCTTTGCCCGAAGCGGAGGACCGCCTCCACCCTTGGCAGAAGGCGAGGGACATCGTCCTTTCCGCCACCCGCGCTTTTTCGCCCGAGATGGCCGAGATCGGCGGGCGATTTTTCAAGGCGCGCTGGATCGACGCCTCTTTGCGTCCGGCCAAAGCCCCCGGCGCCTTTGCCCATCCGACCGTGCCGGCCGTCCACCCTTATCTCCTTCTCAATTACCAGGGACGCACGCGCGACGTGATGACGCTTGCGCACGAACTCGGCCACGGCGTCCATCAGGTTCTGGCCGGGGCCCAAGGGTACCTTCAGGCCGAAACCCCTTTGACCCTCGCCGAAACCGCCTCCGTCTTTGGCGAGATGCTGACCTTCCGCGCTCTCCTCGCCGAAGAAAGCGATCCGCGGCGGCGAAAGGCGATCATCGCCGGCAAGGTCGAGGACATGCTCAACACGGTCGTTCGGCAGATCGCTTTTCTTTCCTTCGAAAGCGCGGTTCATGACGAGCGCAAGACGGCCGAACTGACGGCCGAACGGTTGTGCGAGCTGTGGATGGAGACGCAACGCGAAAGCCTCGGCCCCGCAATCCGACTCGACAAAGCCTATCGCCATTATTGGGCCTATATCCCGCATTTCATCCACACGCCGTTTTATGTCTATGCTTATGCCTTTGGCGAATGCCTGGTGAACGCGCTTTATGCCGTCTATGAAGAGGCTCCCGAAGGTTTTGCCGGCAAATACCTCGATCTTCTGCGCGCCGGTGGAACCTTGCGCCAGAAAGAGCTTCTCGCCCCTTTCGCTCTCGACCCTTCGGATCCCGCTTTTTGGGGGAAAGGCCTTGCGCTCGTCGAGAGGCTTATCGAGGAACTCGACGCCCTCGGCTGAACCGCCCGCCGCAGACCCGATGAGCCCCTCCCCTCTCTCGATGCGCGCCAAGGCGTGCGCCTTCCTGGCCTCGCGCAGAGCGGAAAGCGGCGCGGCAAAAGGGCGCCGCAAAGGCCTCTCTTCGTGACCGACGAGAATTCCCTTCCGGGGCGCCTGCGCCGTTACGCCCGGGTTTCGACGGCGATGGGCGGGCTTGCCGCGCGTCTTGCCGCAGAGCGTTATTTCGGTTGGAGCCTCGACCGGGGGCGGCATGCCGCGGATCTGAAAGCGGCCCTTGGCGGCATCAAAGGGCCTTTGATGAAGGCGGCGCAGCTTCTTGCGACCATACCGAACGCGCTGCCGCGGGAATATACGCAGGAACTCGTCGAGCTTCAGGCCAATGCGCCGGCGATGGGCTGGCCTTTTGTGCGCCGGCGGATGGCGGGCGAACTCGGCCCTTTCTGGCAGGAAAAATTCGCGAGCTTCGAGAAAAGCGCGGCCCATGCCGCCTCTCTCGGCCAGGTCCACCGCGCTTTTGCCCGTGACGGCACCGCTCTTGCCGTCAAACTGCAATACCCGGATATGGATTCGGCGGTCGAGGCCGATCTCGCCCAGCTCAAACTGCTGATGAGCCTTTACGAGCGTTACGACCGCGCCGTCAGCACCGCCGAAATCCACGCCGAAATCGCCGCAAGGCTGCGCGAAGAACTCGATTACGAGCTCGAAGCCGCGCATATGCGCCTTTACCGCGCGCTCCTTTCCGGCGAAACCGGGGTTGCCGTGCCGGCGCCTTTGCCCGAGCTTTCGACTGGGCGGCTTTTGACGATGACCTGGCTCGAAGGAAGGCCCGTTCTCGAATGCGCCGCGGCGCCCATTTCCCGTCGCAACCGCATCGCTTTCACAATGTTCCGCGTGTGGTACCTGCCGTTTTACGCTTACGGCGTCATCCACGGCGACCCGCATCTCGGCAATTACACGGTGGCGGCGGACGACACCGTCAATCTTCTCGATTTCGGCTGCATTCGCATCTTCCGCCCCGCCTTCGTGCGCGGCGTCATCGACCTTTATCACGCCTTGGAAAAGGGCGACCGCGAGCTTGCCGTCCATGCTTACGAAAGCTGGGGATTCGGCAATCTGTCACGCGAGATGATCGCGGTCCTCAATCGCTGGGCGCTTTATGTTTACGGGCCTCTTCTCGAAGATCGCACGCGGCTCATCCAGGAAAAGGCGAGCGGCGTGTACGGGGCGGAGGTCGCGGAAAGCGTCCATCGCGACATCCGCCGTTTGGGAGGGGTGAGACCGCCGCGCGAGTTCGTCTTTATGGATCGCGCGGCGATCGGGCTCGGCTCGCTTTTTATGCATCTCAAAGCGGAAATCAACTGGCACCGCGCCTTTCACGAGCTGATCGACGATTTCGACGAAGCGCGACTGGCGGCCCGCCAGCGCCTTGCCCTCAAAGCCGCCGCGGTGCCGCTTTCGCAAGAGCCGGGACCAAGGCGCGCGCGGCGCAAAGGCGCAAAGGGCGCCTGAGACGCGAGCGGCGGTTGCGCTTTTCCCCCTCTGCCGTCACAATCGGCAAGCGGCATCGAGCGGCGGAGAGCGGCATGCGGCCTTGGGGCGCTTTCTTGATCCTGGCGACGGCGGCGGCCTTTCTCGCAGGTTGCGCCGACCATATCCCGGTGAGGCGCGAGGTCGGCGTCAGCGCCATCAAAAAGACGGGCGAAATCCCGCCCGAATTCGCCCTTTTCAACAATTACGATCCGCGTGTCGGTACGCTCCTTGCGGGGCAGCTTTGCGCCACCCCTTACCGCCAGCTCTCGCAAAAGGCGATGCCCGCCGAGCCGGGCGAAATCCTCGCTTCCCGTATCCAATGCGAGCCTTACCGCAGAAGCCTTACCCATCCCATGTGGCCGTTTTTCGCCTTCGCCCCCTAACCCTTATTTTCCGTCTCGTCCTCCTCGCGCGGCCAAACCTGGATGGCGCGGGGATCGATCTCGACCGCGCAAGGCCCCGGTTCGATCCCGGCGTCCTCGTGCCAGACGGGTAGGCGCGCTTCGCCGAGACGCAAAGAGAGCTGCGCGCCCGAGCCGACCGGAAGGACGCTTTCGATAAAACCGGGATAAGCGCCCGAAGGGACGATCCGCACCCGTTCAGGCTTGACGCTCCAACCGACGGCGAGGCCTTTAGCGAGCGGCGGAGAGGCAAGTTCGAGGACGACACCGCAGCCGATCGCGATCCGGTCTGCGGCGACCGCCACCCCTTCGCCGCCGTCGAGGGCGCCGATCAGGCGGGCGACGCGGGCGTTCTTCGGCCTGCGGAAAATTTCGCGGCTCGGTCCCGATTGCAGCACCCGGCCGCGCTCCAGGACCAGGACCTCGTCGGCGAGAAGGGCCGCCTCTTCGGGATCGTGGGTGACGAGGATCGTGGTCGCTCCAAGCCCTTGCTGAACGCTCAAAAGCTCGCGCCGGAGGCGGGCGCGCAAAGGCGCGTCGAGAGCCGAAAATGGCTCGTCGAGGAGAAGCAGAAAGGCCGGTCGGACGAGCGCGCGAGCGAGCGCAACCCTCTGTTGCTGGCCGAGGGAAAGTGCCTCCGGGGTGCGCCCTTCGAGACCTCTCAGCGAAAGCCTCTCGATCCACTCCGCCGCGAGACGGGGATCCGCCGCAGCCGGAAAGGAAAGCTGCCCGCGCAGATCGAGATGGGGGAAAAGGCCGAAATTTTGCGGCACGTAACCGATCCCGCGCGCCGCCGGATCGAGCCTTGAAAGCTCGCGCCCGCCAAGGGTGATGCGCGCCCGATCCGCCCTCTCGATGCCGGCGATGAGACGCAGGGTCAAGGATTTGCCCGATCCCGAAGGGCCGAGGATGGCAAGGCGCCCCGCCCGCGCCTTCCAGGCGAGGTCGAGGCGGAAGCCGTCGAGCCGCTTTTCGAGACAGAGCTCGAGTTCGCTCGCCGCCGCAAGCCTTTCCGGCGCCGGCGCCAAAAAAGGCGGCCGGGCGGCCGGCAAAAGCGCAGGGCCATTCTCGCGCCGGGCGAAGCTGCGCCTTGTCGCGCCTCTTTGCGCGAGGGCGCTTGCCACGGCGAGCACCAGAAAAGCGAGAGCGAGCGCCGGCATGACGATCGGCAGGCTCGCCCGAAGGCCGCGGGCACCAAACGCGACATAGGTATATACGGGCAGGGAATAGGGGTGGTAGGCGACCATGACGGTGGCGCCGAATTCGCCGAACGCGCGCAGCCAGGCAAGCAGAAGGCCCGAGGAGGCGGCGGGCCAGGCGAGCGGAAGGCTGACGCGGAAAAAACTCGCCAGCCTGCCCCGGCCGAAAGTCGCGGCCAGCCGTTCGAGAAGGGGATCGACGGCGGCAAAAGCCGAACGCGCGGCCACGATCAGAAAGGGGGCGGCGACAAAGGTCTCGGCAAGCACGATGCCGAGAAAGCTGTCGGTGAATATGCCGCCGGTAAGCCGTCCGAGAGGCGAACTGTAACCGAATAGAAACAGGAGAAGGATGCCGCTCGCGAGAGGCGGCAAGGCGAGAGGGAGCTGGACGAGAAAACCGAGAAGCGCAAAAAAGGGGCCTTTGCGCCGCGCCAGGAGATAGCCGAGAGGAATGCCGAAAAGGGCGATGATAAAGGTCGAGATCGTCGCGCTTGCGAGAGAGACGAGAGAGGCGTCGAGAAAAGCCGGCCGCAACACCTCACGCCAATCCGCGCCCGGCGCCCGCGCCAACCCGGCCGCGAGAGGGGCCAAAAGATAGATCGCCAGAAGCGCCGCGAGAAAGGGAAGCGGCGACGGCAGGCGGGGTTTCACTGCGCCTTCTTCAGCAGCCTCTTTATGGCCGCGGGAGCCTGGCCCGAAAGCACGGGTTTTTCCACTCCGAGGCCATGCTGCAGGAGAATGCGCCGGCCTTCGGCGCCAAGAAGAAGGGCGAGGAAGCGTGCCGCGCCTTTCGGGTTCGGCGCCCGGCGCAGGATCGTCACCGTATAGTCTGCCGCGGCCGCGAGCTGGGCGGGCAAGACGACCGCGGGGATATGCGCTTCCGCGGTTTCGCTCGAATAGAAAAAGCCCGCATCGAGCTCGCCCGATTGCAGCCGTCCGAGGAGGGTCTCTTCAGGCAGAACCTGGGCCGGATTTTCGCGCCCTCCGAGGACCCGCCGCGAAAGCCCCGGCATCTTGTAAAAGACTTCCGCCTTTTTCATCATAGCAAGGGTGAGAGCGCCTTTGGGATCGAGCTTCGGATCGGTTCTTCCGAGGCGAAACCCCGGCTCCGCCAGAACCTCGTACCACGGCTTCTTGCGGAAGTCGCCGGCAAAACGGCTTTTCGGATTGTAGCCGATGACGAGAGGGGAACGGGCAAAAGCGATCGTCCAACGCACCCAATCGCCGTTCGCCTTTCCTTCGAGCGCCCGATTGACCGCGGGAACGGCGCTGATAAATACGTCGGCAGGGCGCAGCCTCTCCTTGATCTCGTTGGCGAGAAGCTTCGAGCCTCCGGGATAGCCGGCAAAGCGATCCCCGCTCGCCTTCAAAAAGGCGGGACCCAAGGACTGCTCCATCAGATCGATGAGAGAACCCGCGTAAAGCACCTCGACGGTTGCCGCGGCGAACGCTCGCGACTCGGCAAGAAAAAGGGTGGAAAGCATCAGCCCGAGGAAGGCAAGCCGGCGAAATCCTTTGCCCCGCCTCCTCGCACAGAAAACCGCTCGTTGATCTTCCGCCACGGAGGTTCCCCTTTGTTGGCATCGAGAGGCCGTTATATACGAAGGAATACGTCGCCGGGTCAACAGCCCCCTCGACCGCCTGTTTCAACCCTTCTCGAAAGCGGCGGCGGCAACGGCCCTTCCCGGGGGCTCAAGGCGCGCTCGCGCAATTCTCTTTGGCTTCTTTGGCCTCTTTGGCGGGATGCCGCGCCGGCTTTCCTTACGGCGACTTTAGCGATGGCCCGCCGCAAGCCTCGAGGCCTTTGCCGCGCCTTGCCGAAGCTTTCCCCGGATCGGGCGGGCCGAGGGCTTTTTCGAACAGGGCGTTGCTCGCGCTCTCGATCGCCTGTTCGAGTTCTTCCATAACCCTGCGGCGAGGGAGGCCCGGAGGGATCGGCTCGAGAAACTCGAGGGTGATCCGGCCCTTTTTCTTCAAAAAGCTGCGCCGGCCCCAATAAAGGCCGGAATTGACCGCGGCCGGGACGAGAGGCAGCGAAAGAGCCTGGTAAAGCGCGGCAGCCCCCGGCTGATAGGCACGCTCCTCTCCCGGCGCGGTGCGGGTGCCTTGAGGAAAAATCACGATCGGCCGGCCTGCGGCGGCGGCCGGGCGCGCCGCCCTGACCATCGCCCGCAACGCGCCGGCGCCGCTTTTGCGATCGATCGCTATCGCCCCCGCGCGCGCCATGTACCAGCCGTAAAAAGGCAGAAGGATGAGTTCGCGTTTTACGACCGCGGCAGGGTCTCCGAGCACGACGGGGAGGATCACCGCATCCCAGGCGGATTGATGTTTCATCGCGAGGATAAAGCTGCCCTGAGGAAGACGCTCGCGGCCGCGTATCTCGAAACCGAGCCCGACCACGGTCTTGAGGAGAAAGAGCACGCCTTTGGCCCACAACCGGCCGAAATCCATGACCCTTCGCCGCGGCGCGAGAAGCATCGGCAAACCGAGCGTCCCCATCGCCGCGGTCCAGAAAAAGAGCAGGAGATTGAATGCGAACGCCCGCAACCAGCTCATCGCTCTTGTCCCGAAGGGGTTTGCCCGCGGGCCTTCTCGATTGCCGCCGAAGAGCGCGAAGCGCTGAGCGGAAAGAACGACTCGCCAAGGACGACGAGATATTTGCTGTATTCGCGGGCGAGGAAAAGGACCGAGCTTTCCCGCGACCACCAGCGGCGGCGGTCGATCTCGGGGGAGAAGACGGGGTAGGCACTGATGCGGGTTTGCGGCATCGCGCGCTTGAAGTCGAGAAGGCTGCGAGGCATGTGATACCAGGAGGTGACGAGGAGAAGGCTTTTATAGCCTTTGCTGCGCATCCAAAGCGCCGTCTCTTCGGCATTGCCGAGCGTATTTTCGGCCTTGTACCCGAGGACGACGCAACAGCGGGCCCAAAGGGGCGCGTTTCCGGAAAGGCGCAAAAGCTCGCCGAGCCTTACCCCCGGGGCCACCCCCGAGACGAAAAGGGTCCCGGCTTTGCCTTGCCGCAATAGATTCAGCCCCTCTTGCAGGCGCTCGCTGCCTCCGGTCAAGACCACGATCGCATCGCTTTCCGCCGGTGCCTTTTCGGCCTTGGCCGGGCTCTCGGCGACAAACCAGAAAAGCCCCGCGAGCCAGACCAGAAACACGAGGAGGATGGCCACGGACGCGAGCGCGAGAAGCCGGAGAAAGCGGGCGCTTCTTCGGCCCCGCGCGAAGCGGAGGGGGAAAGGCCCTCGCAGCCGCCCTTTAGGAACCGCGGATCGCCTCGGTCATGACCGGTCCGAAGAGAACCCAGCGTTTGCCGTTGAAGCGCCCCATCTGGATCTGTTTTACCGGATAGAAGTCGGTCGCGGACGTATTGATCGAAATCCCGGGCAGAAGCATCGGCAAAACGAGATGATGCAAACGGGCCGCCTGCTTCATGACGTTTGCGCGCGTCAAATCGTTGCCGCATTGTTTGAGCGTTTGGACCATGGCCGCCGCCATGGTGTAGCCGTAAACGGGGAAGACGCTCGTCTTGTCGCCGCTCGGATAATATTTATTCATGAAGGCGACCCAACCCTTGTATCCCTTGTCGTTCTTCCAGGTCGGATCGGTGGGGTCTTTCAACCAGAAGTCGGAGACGACGCCTTTCGAATAGGCGAATCCGGCCGGCTTCAACACGCTGCCCACGGAGTTCGAGACGCTGTTGAGGATATGGAGAGGCTTCCAGCCGATTACGCCGGCTTCGCGGATGGCCTGGGCGGCGAATTTCGGGATGGTGATGTTGACGAAGACATTCGCGCCCGAGGCCTTGAGGGTCACGATCTGCGAGTTGACGGTGGGGTCGGTGGTCTCGTAAGGGGCCTTCGAGACGATCATCGACTTTCCTTTGGCGCCGAGCCCGTCGATGAGGCCTTTCAGATAGTCCTTGCCGTAATCGTCATCCTGGTAAAGGACGCCGATCTTGGCGTGAGGCGCGTGCTTCAGGATGTACTCGGCGTAGGCGCGTCCTTCGCTTTGATAATTGGGCTGAAATCCCATCGTCCAGGGATGGTGTTTGGGGTCTCCCCATTTGGTCGCGCCTGTGGCGACAAAGAGTTGCGGCACCTTCTTTTCGTTCAGATATTGCTGCACGGCGGTTTGGGTGGGAGTGCCGAGCCCATTGAAGATCAGGAGGACATGATCGCTTTCGACCAGCCGGCGCGTCGCTTCGACCGTTCTCGGCGGACTGTAGCCGTCGTCGTAAGTGATAAAGTCGATCTTGCGGCCGTTGATCCCGCCTTCCGCATTGATCATCTTGAAATAGGCGGCGTCGGCTTTGCCGATCTCGCCATAAGCCGATGCAGGACCGCTATAAGGGTTGGTATTGCCGATCTTGATCGCGGTGTCGGTGACGCCGGGTCCGTATTTCTTTTGCGCCTCCGCCCCCGGGACGGCAAGCGCAAGCGCGAAGAGGGCCGCGGCGAGCGCGGCCGCCATGCGCCCTTCTATCTCCATCTTCATCGTCATCTCCCCTCTTCTATGGTCTTCTTTCGCCTTTCGAGGATACGCGCGAGAAGGACGCGCGCAAAGCCCGCCGCGCCCGAGGGCATGAGAAAGATGACGATCAGCAAAAGCGCGCCATAAACCGCGCCCGAAAGCCCGGTCGAGACGCTTTCGGCGAGGTTCGGCACGAAAAGGACAAAAAGCCCTCCGACGAGGCTTCCCGGGATCGAGCCGACCCCCCCGATCACAAGCCCGACGAGGAAGGAAACCGACAACAGAAAATTGAAGCTGTCCGGCGCCACGAACTGAATGACGATGGCGCCGAGGGCGCCCGCCACGCCGGTATAAAGCGCGCTCACCCCAAAGGTGGACGCCTTATAAAGGGCGGTGTTGATCCCCGC
>JAJYIC010000086.1 GCA_021790295.1 Pseudomonadota bacterium
TCCGTCGTCCGATGATCCTGGTTGGGTCATGGCGGTAAGGAACAGGTCAACGTGCGCTGCCAGATCCTCTGTCGCCGGCTCCTTGGCAGCGTCTCGCGGCGTGAGCAGCCCATGGGAGAGCACGTAAGGTTATGTCGAGCCGCGGTACGACGAGGAGGAAAAACGCGTCGTCTACGCGCCCGTCAAGCTCGCGCAGGAATTCCGCAGGTTCGATTTTCTCTCGCCCTGGGAGGGCATGGACAACATCCTTCCGGGCGCAAACGCCGCCGCGAAGAAAGAGGGCGGGAAAGGCTCGAAATGAGCGATCGCACAAGGCCTGCGGGCGAGGAAGGGGGGCTCGAAGGCGCGCCCCTCATCAAGAATTTCATGATGAATTTCGGACCGCAGCATCCCGCCGCGCATGGGGTCATGCGGCTTGTCCTCGAGATGGACGGCGAGGTCATCGAACGGGCCGACCCGCATATAGGCCTCCTCCATCGCGGCACCGAAAAGCTCATTGAATACAAAACCTATCTCCAGCCCGTGCCGTATTTCGACCGTCTCGACTATGTTGCTCCGATGTCCCAGGAGCATGCCTTTGCGCTTGCCGTAGAAAAGCTTTTGGGGATCGCAGCGCCGCCTCGGGCGCAGTACATCCGGGTTCTCTTTGCCGAGATTACGAGAATCCTCAATCATCTTCTCAATATTTGTACCATGGCGCTCGATGTCGGCGCCGTCACTCCTTTTCTCTGGGGGTTCGAAGAGCGGGAAAAGCTGATGGAGTTTTACGAGCGCGCCTCGGGCGCGCGCCTTCATGCGGCCTATTTCCGTCCGGGCGGAGTTTCGCTCGATCTGCCCGCGGGGCTTCTTGAAGACATTCTCGCCTTTTGCGACGACTTTCCGAAAACGATCGACGATATCGAGGGTCTTCTCACCGAAAACCGTATCTTCAAACAGCGCACCGTCGATATCGGCGTGGCGAGCCGGGAAGAGGCGCAAGATTGGGGCTTTTCGGGGCCGATGCTGCGCGCTTCGGGGGTGGCCTGGGATCTGCGCCGCGCCCAGCCTTACGACGCCTACGATCGCATCGAATTCGAGCTGCCCGTCGGCCGCAACGGCGACTGCTATGACCGCTACCTCGTGCGCATCGAGGAAATGCGCCAGTCGTTGCGCATCATCCGCCAGGCGGTCGAGGGCATGCCCGAAGGCCCCGTAAAGGTCGACGACCGCAAGGTCTCGCCTCCGCCGCGCGCCGAAATGAAGCGCTCGATGGAAGCGCTCATTCATCATTTCAAGCTTTATACCGAAGGCTATCACGTGCCCGCGGGCGAGACCTATACCGCGGTCGAGGCGCCAAAAGGCGAGTTCGGCGTCTATCTCGTCTCGGACGGAACCAACCGGCCTTATCGCTGCAAGATCCGCGCTCCCGGTTTTGCCTTCCTGCAGGCGACGGATTTCATGGCGAAAGGGCACATGCTCGCCGATGTCGTCGCCATCATCGGCTCCATGGACATCGTCTTCGGAGAGATCGACCGATGAGCGAACCGGCCCCGCCCGCCTTTTCCTTGGAGCCGGAAAGCTTTGCCTTCACCCCCGAAAACCTCGAACGGGCGAAAGCGCATATCGGCAAATACCCCGAAGGACGCCAGGCGAGCGCCGTCCTTCCCCTTCTCGATCTCGCGCAGCGACAAAATGGCGGATGGTTGTCGCGCTCCGCGATGGATTATGTCGCGCTGATGCTGGGAATGGCGCCGATCCGCGTTTACGAGGCCGCCACCTTTTATACGATGTTCCATCTGCGGCCGGTCGGGCGCCATCTCTTGCAGGCGTGCACGACGACGCCCTGCTGGCTCAGGGGATCCGATCAAGTGGTCTCGGCCTGCAAGAAAAAGCTCGGGATCGGTTTGGGCGAGACCACCCCCGACGGTCTATTTACGCTTGTCGAGGTCGAATGCCTCGGCGCCTGCGTCAATGCGCCGGTTCTCCAGGTCAACGACGATTATTACGAGGATCTCGACGCAAAGAGGACGGAAGCCTTGATCGATGCCTTGAAGGAGGGAAGGCCTCCCTCTGCGGGTTCGCTTGCCGGCCGCCGCGGCTCCGAACCGAAAAGGGCCGTAGAAGGCGCGGCCCCTGCGGCAGGCGACGGCGCAGCGGGAAAGGGGTGAGACGCCTCATGCTTGCCGATCGCGACCGCATTTTCACCAATCTCTACGGAGGCGAAGACTGGTCTCTCGCCGCCGCACGCCGCCGCGGCGACTGGGAAGGGACGCGCGAACTCATCCTCAAAGGACGCGATTTCATCGTCGGCGCGATCAAGGATTCGGGTCTGCGCGGGCGCGGAGGGGCGGGGTTCCCGACCGGCCTCAAATGGTCCTTTATGCCGAAAGAGAGCGACAAGCCCTCCTATCTCGTCGTCAACGCCGACGAAAGCGAGCCCGGGACATGCAAGGATCGCGACATCCTGCGCAACGATCCCCATAAGCTCATCGAAGGCTGCCTTCTCGCCGCTGCGGGGATGGGGGCCGGAAGCGGCTATATCTATATTCGCGGCGAGTTCTATAACGAAGCCCGGCGCCTCGAAGCGGCGATCGAAGAGGCGTATGCGGCGGGGCTTTTGGGACAGAACGCCTGCGGCTCCGGCTTCGATTTCTCCCTTTATCTGCATCGCGGCGCCGGCGCCTATATCTGCGGCGAAGAGACGGGTCTTCTCGAAAGCCTCGAAGGGAAAAAGGGAATGCCGCGGTTGAAGCCGCCCTTTCCCGCCGCGGTCGGGCTTTACGGATGCCCGACGACGGTCAACAACGTCGAGACGATCGCGGTCGTGCCGACGATCCTGCGGCGCGGCGCCTCCTGGTTTGCCGCTCTCGGCCGCCCGCGCAACACCGGAACCAAGATCTTCTGCCTTTCGGGCCACGTGAATGAACCGTGCAACGTCGAGGAGGAGATGGGAATCCCCTTGCGCGAGCTGATCGAAAAGCATGCGGGCGGGGTGCGCGGAGGGTGGGACAATCTTCTCGCGGTCATCCCCGGAGGCTCTTCCGTGCCGGTTTTGCCGAAATCGATCTGCGAAGAAGTGCTGATGGATTTCGACAGCCTCGCGGCAGTCAAAAGCGGGCTCGGCACCGCTGCGGTCATCGTCATGGACAAATCGACCGATATCGTCAAGGCGATCGCCCGGCTTTCCAAATTCTACAAGCACGAAAGCTGCGGGCAATGCACGCCCTGCCGCGAGGGAACGGGTTGGCTTTGGCGGGTCATGGAAAGGATGGTGAAAGGGGAGGCCGAAGAAGAGGAGATCGATGCGCTTCTCGCCGTCTCTTATGAGATCGAGGGTCACACCATCTGCGCTTTGGGCGACGCCGCCGCTTGGCCCGTCCAGGGGCTTATCCGCCATTTCCGCCCGGAGATGGAGCGGCGCATCAAAGAGCGCCGCGGCAGCGCGGCTGGCGCGCGCCGGGCGGCCTGAAGACGGCGGGGGCAAAGGTTCAGGCGATGCCAAAGCTTTCGATCGACGGGCGCGAGGTCGAGGTTCCGGCAGGGGTGACGGTGATGCAGGCCTGCCAGTCGATCGGCATCGAGATTCCGCATTTCTGTTTTCACGAGCGCCTCGCGATCGCCGGCAATTGCCGCATGTGCCTTGTCGAAATGCAGAAATCGCCGAAACCGATCGCCTCCTGCGCGATGCCGGCCGCCGATGGCATGGTGATTTTTACCGACTCGCCAAAGGCGAAAGCGGCGCGCCATGGGGTGATGGAGTTTCTCCTCATCAACCACCCTCTCGACTGCCCGATCTGCGACCAGGGCGGCGAATGCGATCTGCAGGACGAGGCGATGGCTTACGGTTTCGACCGCGGCCGCTATGTCGACGCCAAAAGGGCCGTGAGCGACAAGGAATTCGGCCCTTTGATCGCCACCCATATGACCCGCTGCATCCATTGCACGCGCTGCATCCGCTTTTTGACCGATGTCGCCGGGGTCGAAGAGCTGGGCGCCACGGGGCGCGGCGAAGAGATGGAGATCGGTACTTTTGTCGAGCGCGCGCTCGGCTCGGAGCTTTCGGGGAACATCATCGATCTTTGCCCCGTCGGCGCCCTGACCTCGAAACCTTACGCTTTTCTGGCCCGCTCCTGGGAACTCGGCAAGACGGAATCGATCGACGTCCTCGACGCCGTCGGCAGCAATATCCGCCTCGATGCGCGCGGGCAAAGGGTGATGCGCGTGCTCCCTCGCCTCAACGAGGAGGTCAACGAAGAGTGGATTTCCGACAAGACCCGCTTTGCCGTCGACGGCCTTAGCCGGGGACGGCTCGATCGTCCTTATGTGCGCCGCGGCGAGCGGCTTTACGAGGTGGGCTGGCGCGATGTTCTCGATCTCCTCGCACAGCGTTTGAAGGCGGTTCCGGGAGAGCGGATTGCGGCCATCGCCGGCGATCTATGCGACGCCGAATCGATATTCGCCTTGAAAGAGCTGATGAAAGGCCTCGGGGCTTTCGACCTCGATTGCCGTCAGGACGGGGCAAAGCTTGATGCGCGCCAACGCGCCGGCTATCTTTTCAACACCTCGATTGCCGGCATCGACAAGGCCGATCTTTGCCTTCTGATCGCTGCCAACCCGCGTTTCGAGGCGCCGATCATCAATGCGCGTTTGCGCAAGCGCTTTCTCGCCGGCGGCTTTCGCGTAGGCGCAATCGGAGCCGCGTTCGAGACCACCTATCCGGTCGAGAATCTGGGCGCGGGAGGGGAGGCTCTCGCCCTTTTGGCCGCGGGCGAGCACGCTTGGGCGAAAGCGCTGAGGCAAGCGAAAAACGCGATGATCGTCCTCGGTCAAAGGGCGCTCGCGCGGCCCGACGGCGCGGCGGTTCTCGCCGCCGCGAAAAGGATGGCGGAAGATTTCGCTCTCGTCCGCGAAGATTGGAACGGGTTCAATATCCTCCATAAAGCCGCGGCCCGGGTGGGCGCGCTCGACCTCGGTTTTGTCCCGCCCGAGGGCGGGCGCGATGTCGCCGCGATCCTCGAAGGGTGCCGCAGGGGCGCGATCGAAGTTCTCTATCTTCTCGGGGCCGACGAGATCGAGACCAAGGATCTCGGTTCGGCCTTCGTCGTCTATCAAGGCCATCACGGCGACCGCGGAGCCGAGAGAGCCGATGTGATCCTGCCGGGAGCGGCCTATACGGAAAAAGACGGCACCTACGTCAATACCGAAGGGCGTGTCCAGCGCGCCCGGCGCGCGGTCTTTCCGCCCGGAGAGGCGCGCGAGGATTGGGCGATCCTGCGCGCGCTTTCGGCCGCTCTCGGCGCGCCTTTGCCGTTCGATACGCTTTCCGCCTTGCGCGCTCTGATGATCGAGGCGCATCCGCGCCTCGAAGAGAGCGAATGCCTCGAACCCGCGCCTTGGGGCGCGTTTGGCGTTGAGGGCGCTCTCTCACCCGACCCCTTCGCGATCCCGACCGAGGATTTCTATTCGAGTGATCCGATCAGCCGCGCCAGCCCGACGATGGCCGAGTGCAGAAGGGTCTTCGGCATGGGGAGCCCGCCGGCGAGGACCGGAACGCATGGCTAACTTCTGGGCCTCTTACGCTTGGCCGACGGTTCTGACCGCGGCCGAGGTTCTGGCGGTCATCGTCCCCCTTCTCGTCGCGATCGCCTATCTGACCTATGCCGAGCGCAAGGTTCTGGCGGCCATGCAGCTAAGGAAAGGGCCGAATGTCGTCGGTCCGTTCGGGCTTTTGCAGCCTTTCGCCGATGGACTGAAGCTTTTCATCAAGGAAACGGTGATCCCGAGCGGGGCAAACCGGGTCGTCTTTATTCTCGCGCCGGTTTTGACCTTTACCTTGAGCCTCATCGCCTGGGCGGTGATCCCTTTTGCACAGGGGGTCGTCATCGCCAACATCAACGTCGGCCTTCTCTATCTTTTCGCCATCAGTTCGCTCGGCGTTTACGGCATCATCATCGCCGGCTGGGCGTCCAATTCCCGTTACGCCTTTCTCGGGGCTTTGCGTTCGGCGGCGCAAATGGTCTCTTACGAGGTGGCGGCGGGTTTTGTCCTCGTCACCGTTCTTCTCTGCGCGGGTTCTCTCAACCTTTCGAAGATCGTTCTGGCGCAGCGGCACATCTGGTTTGCGGTTCCGCTTTTGCCGATGTTCGTGGTTTTTTACATCTCGGGCCTCGCTGAAACCAATCGCACGCCGTTCGATCTGCCCGAAGGGGAATCCGAACTCGTTGCCGGCTATTTCGTCGAATATTCGGCGATGGCCTTCGCCCTTTTCTACCTTGGCGAATACGGCAACATCCTCCTCGTCAGCGCCATGTCGAGCGTGCTTTTTCTCGGCGGTTGGCTGCCTCCCTTTCCGGTCGCGCCCTTTACCTGGGTTCCCGGGCCGCTGTGGTTCGCCTTCAAGGTTGCGGTTCTGGCGTTCGGCTTTTTGTGGGTGAGGGCGACCTTCCCGCGCTTCCGTTACGATCAGCTGATGCGTCTCGGCTGGAAGGTGTTTTTGCCGCTTTCTCTCGGCTGGCTCGTCCTGACCGCGGGCGTGCTTCTGGTTTTGGGCTGGTTGCCGGCGCATTGAGAGGGAAGTGCGAAGGGAAATCGAGGAATGGCATTCCTGAAAGAGAGCGCCCGCAGCCTGTTGTTGGTCGAACTTTTGGAAGGGCTCGGCGTCACCTTGCGCTACCTTCTGAAGCGCCCGGTGACCGTCAACTATCCTCACGAGAAAGGACCTTTGAGCCCGCGTTTCCGCGGCGAACATGCGCTGCGCCGGTATCCGAACGGCGAAGAGCGCTGCATCGCCTGCAAGCTTTGCGAAGCGATCTGCCCTGCTCTCGCCATCACCATCGAGGCCGAACCGCGTGAAGACGGAAGCCGGCGCACGACGCGCTACGATATCGACATGACAAAATGCATCTATTGCGGCTTTTGCCAGGAGGCCTGCCCGGTCGATGCGATCGTCGAAGGACCGAACTTCGAATTCGCGGCCTTGACTCGCGAAGAACTCTATTACGACAAGGAAAAGCTTCTCGCCAACGGCGATCGCTGGGAGGAAGAGATCGCGAAAAACCTCGAACTCGAAGCGCCCTACCGGTGAGCGCGATGGCCGAGCCTTTGCCGCGCCTCTGGCGTTGCCCCCTCGAGAGAGGGCGCGCTTTCTTTGCGAGGCCCACATGATCGTCGAGGCGATCGCTTTTTATATTTTCGCCGCGGTGGCGGTCGGCGCCGGCGTCGGCGTCATTGCGGCGCGAAACCCGATCCATTCCGTGCTTTTCCTCATCCTCGCCTTTTTCAGCTCAGCCGGCCTTTTCGTTCTGATGGGAGCGGAGTTTCTGGCGATGATCCTCGTCATCGTCTATGTCGGCGCCGTCGCCGTCCTGTTTCTTTTTGTGGTGATGATGCTCGATATCGACTTCCGCCGGTTGCGCAGCGGCTTTATGCGCTATCTGCCGGTCGGCGCGGGGATCGGGATTTTGCTTTTTGCCGAACTCGTCCTGGTGTTCGCGAGTTCCGAGGCGCCGAGGGCGGCGCTTCCTTCGGCGCTGGCGCGAGGCGGCGCAAGCATTTCCAACACGCGAGCCCTCGGCGAGATCCTCTATACGCGCTACATCATCGCCTTCGAAGGGGCGGGTCTCATTCTTCTCGTCGCCATGATCGGCGCCATCGTTCTGACGCTGCGCCGCCGCCCGGACCTGCGCCGGCAAAAGGTGCCGGAACAACTCGCCCGCCGCAAGGAAGACAGCCTCGAGGTGGTGAAAGTGCCGATCGGAGAGGGAATTTCATGATGGTGATCGGCCTTTCGCAATATCTCGTCGTCGCCGCGATCCTTTTCACGCTCGGCATTTTCGGAATTTTTCTCAACCGCAAGAACGTCATCGTCATCGTCATGTCGATCGAGTTGATGCTGCTCGCCGTCAACATCAACTTCGTCGCCTTCTCGGTGTTTCTCGGCAATCTTGTCGGGCAGGCTTTCGCCATGGTGATCCTGACGGTGGCGGCAGCCGAAGCGGCGATCGGGCTTGCGATCCTCGTCGTCTATTTCCGCAACCGCGGAACGATAGAAGTCGAAGACATCCATCTGATGAAAGGCTGAGCCCTTGGCGAGCGCTCCTTTGGCCATAGCCGTAGTCTTTCTGCCTTTGCTCGGAGCGGCGATCGCCGGCTTTTTCGGCCGCGCGATCGGGGATCGCGGTGCGCAGCTCGTCACCTGCGGCGCCCTCATCCTTTCCGCTCTCTTTGCCTTGCCCTTGTTCCACGAGATCCTGGCGAGCACGGGACCCGAGGTCGTTCCGATCGCGAAATGGATTGCGGTCGGGAATCTCGATGTCGAATGGGCTTTGCGCCTCGACACGCTGAGCGGGGTGATGATGGTCACCGTCACCATCGTTTCGGCGGCGATCCACGTCTATTCGATCGGCTATATGGCCGAAGACCCATCGATCCCCCGTTTTATGGCCTATTTGAGCCTTTTCACCTTTTTCATGCTGTCGCTCGTGACCGCAAACAATTTCGTGCAGCTCTTTTTCGGTTGGGAAGGGGTCGGGCTTCTCTCCTATCTCCTGATCGGCTTCTGGTCCGAACGCGACAGCGCCAACGCGGCCGCGATCAAGGCCTTTGTCGTCAACCGGGTGGGCGATTTCGGTTTCGCTCTCGGCATTTTCGCGGTTTATCTTCTGTTCCGAAGCCTCGACTTTTCGACCGTCTTTCAAAAGGCGCCCGCGCTTTCGGGAACCACGATCGAGTTTCTCGGACGGCAATTCCCCTCTCTCACCCTTGCCGCGATCCTGCTCTTTGTCGGGGCGATGGGCAAATCCGCGCAGATCGGCCTTCACACCTGGCTGCCCGATGCGATGGAGGGTCCGACCCCGGTTTCGGCCTTGATTCATGCGGCGACGATGGTGACGGCCGGGGTCTTTATGGTGGCGAGGCTCTCCCCTCTTTTCGAATATGCTCCGGGCGATCTTGCCCTCGTCG
>JAJYIC010000087.1 GCA_021790295.1 Pseudomonadota bacterium
GCTGCGCGCGCCGTTTGCTCCGCTTTTGCGCCTTTTTGCAGCTGCCGCTTTGGCATTTCCTCTCGCCTCTTGCCAGCCTTTGCCCCACCCTTTCGCTCGCGACGTCCCGCCCCCGGGTTCGGCCCTGATGGCGATCCCGGACAGCGTCAGCCTTTCCGTCGCACCGGTTCGCGGCGGGCCCAAAGCGACGGCGGAAAGCCTCGCCGCAGTCTTGGCAAAGGCGCTGCAGAAGCGCGAAATCGCTGCCAGCGCGCAAAGCTCGGGCATTTTGAGCGAAGAGCTCGACGGCACCATCTGGGAAGAGCCCGCGGCAGGAACAGACGCGGCGGTGGCGGCGCGCTGGCGGTTGCGCGACGCCAAAGGCCGGCTTCTAGGCGAACGCGGGGCGCGTGTGACGGCGCCGGCCGAAGCCTGGCAAAACGGCGACAAAGCCGCCGTCGCGCGCCTCGCGGCGGCGAGCGCAGAAGCGATCGCCGATCTCGTTGTCGGCAAAGCCGCGAGGCGGGCGCCTTCGCCCGCCGCTGCGCCTGCCGCCGGGCGCACCCGCCTTCTCGTCCGCCCGGTCAAAGGGGCGCCCGGAGATGGCGGCAAAGCGCTTACCCGTGCGATCCGCTTTCTCCTCGCACAACAAAAGATCGACCTCCTCTCCGGCGAAAACAAGAAACCCGATTTCATTCTCGACGCGCTCGTCTCGCTCGGAAAAGAGAAGGCCGGGAAAAAACGGGTGAGGATCGTCTGGCGCCTCAGAGAGGCGGGCGGCAAAGAGATCGGCACGGTGGCCCAACAAAACGACGTGCCGGTCGCCCTTCTCGACGGCTCCTGGGGCAATCTCGCTTATATCGTCGCCGATGCGGCCGAAGGCGGGATCCTCGCCCTCGTCAAGCACGCCCGGCCGCAAGCGAAGAGGTGAGCGAAGAGGTGAGCGAAGAGGTGAGCGAAGAGGTGAGATTGCGCGTGCCGGGCGGCTTTGCTAAAGTGAAAAAGGCGCGGAGCCTTGGGGCTCGCGCCTTTTTGCGACGATGCGCATGAAGATTCTCACCGGCAACAGCAATCGGCCGCTTGCCGAAGCCATAGCGAACTATCTCGATCTGCCGCTCACCAAGGCGAGCGTGCGGCGTTTCCCGGATATGGAGGTGTTTGTCGAAATCCACGAAAACGTGCGCGGCGAGGACGTATTCGTCATCCAGCCGACCTCGTTCCCGGCAAACGACAATCTGATGGAGCTTCTCGTCACTCTCGACGCTTTGAAGCGCGGCTCGGCGCGCCGGGTGACGGCGGTCGTCCCCTATTACGGTTACGCACGCCAGGATCGCAAATCCGGGCCTCGCACCCCGATCTCGGCAAAGCTCGTCGCCAATATGATCAGCGCCGCAGGCGCCGACAGGATGTTGACGCTCGATCTGCACGCCGGGCAGATCCAGGGCTTTTTCGACATCCCGACCGACAATCTGATCGCCGCCCCGGTGCTCGTAAAAGACATCGAAGAGCACCGCCCGCGCCAGGATCTGATGATCGTCTCACCCGATGTCGGAGGGGTCGTGCGCGCCCGCCAGATCGCCCGACGCCTCGACACCGATCTGGCGATCATCGACAAGCGCCGCGAAAGGGCCGGGGTTTCGGAAGTGATGAACATCATCGGCGATGTCAAAGGACGCTGGTGCATCCTCGTCGACGATATCGTCGACAGCGCCGGCACCCTTTGCAACGCCGCCTCGGCTTTGCGGGAAGCCGGAGCCTTTGGGGTTGACGCTTATGTCACCCACGGAGTTCTTTCCGGAGGGGCGGTGGCGCGGGTGGCGGCCTCGCCCATAGAGGCCCTTGTCACCACCGACAGCATCGTGGCTACGGAAGCGCTGCGCGCCGCACCCAACATCCGCCAAGTTACGATCGCGCCTTTGATGGCGGAAGCGATCCGGCGGATCAGCGAGGAGCGTTCGGTTTCGAGCCTTTTCGATTGAGAAGCCCCGCCGGAATTTCTGCGGAAGCGCAAATTGAGTTAAGGAAGGAGAGGCGACCATGGCCGAGATCATTGCCTTCAGCGCGTTGCCGCGCGCGCGCGCCGGAAAAGGAGCGGCGCGGGCGATGCGCCGCGAAGGCCGCGTTCCCGCCATCATTTATGGCGGCAACGAAGGCGCGGCGCTCATCAGCATCGAGCCGCGCGAGCTTTCCCGCGCTCTCACCCGTCCCGGCTTTTTCGCAACCCTTGCGGAGGTGTCGCTCGAAGGGAACGTGCAGCGTGTTCTGCCGCGCGAGGTGCAGCTTCACCCGGTGACCGACGCGCCTTTGCACGTCGATTTCCTGCGCGTCCTTCCCGGCGCAAGGCTGAACGTCAAGGTTCCCGTCGTTTTCATCAACGAGGATCAATCCCCCGGCATCCATCGCGGCGGCATCCTCAATGTCGTGCGTCACGAGATCGAGCTCGACACCGCGGTCGACGCCATACCCGAGCGCATCGTGGTCGATCTTTCCGGGCTCGACATCGGCGACAGCGTTCATGTCAGCAGCGTGACGCTGCCCCCCGGCACGCAGCCGACCATCAGGGACCGCGATTTTACGATCGCGAGCATCGCCGCCTCTTCGGCGGTGCGTGAGGAAGCGGCGGCGGCGGCAACGGCGGCGCCGGCGCCGGCGGCCGAACCGGAAGCGGCCCCCTGAACGGCCGGCTTCGCAAAGGCTTCCCGGGTTGAACGGCGCGACCGCGGCGCCGCAGCCCAATCCGCCCCGCGATGCGCCTTCTCGTCGGCCTTGGCAACCCCGGTTCGCATTATGCGAGAAACCGCCACAATATCGGCTTTATGGCGGCGGACGCGATCGCACGGGTTTATGGCTTTCCCGCCTTTCGCGCCCGTTTCAAAGGGGTCCTTGCCGAAGGATCGGTTGCCGGAAAAAAGCGGATCCTCTTGAAGCCTCAGACCTTTATGAACGATTCCGGGGAATCGGTCGGGGCCGTCGCACGGTTTTTCCGCATCGCCCCCGACGAGATCGTCGTCTTCCACGACGAAATCGATCTGAAGCCCGGGAAACTCCGGGTCAAACTCGGAGGCGGCAACGCCGGTCATAACGGCTTGCGCTCGATCGACAGGGAGATCGGTCGCGACTATTGGCGGGTTCGCTTTGGCATAGGCCACCCCGGCGTCAAGGAACTCGTCTACCCTTACGTCCTTCAGGATTTCCCGCGCGAGGAGATCGAAGAGTGGGTCGGCCCTCTGCTCGAATCCGTCGCCCAAACCCTGCCGCTTCTCCTTTCGGGCGCGGCCGATGCGTTCATGAGCGAGGTCGCTCGGCTCTCCGCCCCCGAGCCCGAAACGGGAGACTAGCGTCGTGGGTTTCAATTGCGGCATCGTCGGCCTGCCCAATGTCGGTAAATCGACGCTTTTCAACGCGCTGACGGCAACGCAGGCGGCGGAAGCGGCGAATTATCCCTTTTGCACGATCGAGCCCAATGTCGGGCGCGTCGCCGTCCCCGACCAAAGGCTCGAAACCTGCGCTGCGCTTGCCGGCTCGGCAAAGATCGTTCCCACCCAGCTCGAATTCGTCGACATCGCAGGGCTGGTCCGCGGCGCCGCCGAAGGCCAAGGCCTCGGCAACCAGTTCCTCGCCCACATCCGCGAGGTCGATGCGATCCTCCACGTGGTGCGCTCTTTCGAGGACGAGAACGTCGTCCACCTTGAAGGGTCGGTCGATGCTTTGCGCGATATCGAGATTGTCGAGACCGAGCTTATGCTTGCCGACCTCGAAAGCCTCGAACGGCGCGCCCAACAGCTCGAAAAGCGGGTGCGCGGCGGCGAGCGCGAAGGAAAGGCGCAGGCCGAACTCGTCGGGATCGTTCTTGCCGGCTTGCGCAAAGGCATAGCGGCGCGCGATCTGCCTCTCGATCCGGAAAGGCGAAAGGCGGTGCGCGCGCTGCAGCTTCTTTCGGCAAAACCTGTCCTTTATGTCGCCAATGTCGATGAAGGCAGCGCCAAAAGCGGCAACGCCGCGAGCGAGGCGCTCTCTCGCTTTGCCGCCGCGCACGGTGCCGGCGCGGTCATCATCTCCGCCGCCATAGAGGCCGAACTCGCCGCTCTAGGCGACGAGGAAAAAGCGCAATACCTGGCCGCCCTCGGCCTCGAAGAGACCGGGCTTTCCCGGGTCATCCGCGCCGGCTACGCCCTTCTCGACCTCATCACCTTTTTTACCGTCGGCCCCAAAGAGGCTCATGCCTGGACGATCCTGCGCGGCACCAAGGCGCGCCAGGCGGCGGGAAAGGTGCACAGCGATTTCGAGAAAGGCTTTATTCGCGCCGAAGTCATCGCCTGCGAGGATTTCATCGCTCAGGGCGGCGAACAGGGCGCGAGAGAAGCCGGCCGCATGCGCCTCGAAGGCGCCGATTATCCCGTCGCCGACGGCGACGTGATGCATTTCCGCTTCAATCTTTGAGGAGGAGTGAGGCGCGCTCGCCGCCCCGGCGCCCGCTTCAGAATGTCCCGGCCGCCTCTTCGCGCGCGCTTGCCGCATGTTCGGGGAAAAGCCCGGCAAGGCCTTCGCGCGAAGCTGCGCAAAGGCCGCGCTCGGTGATGAGCGCCGTGACGAGGCGCGCCGGGGTGACGTCGAAAGCGGGATTGAAGGCCGGGCTTTCCTCTGGCGAGAGGCGCAGCCGAAGGCGCCGGCCGTCTTCGCTCCAGCCTTCGATATGCGTCACTTCCCGCGCATCGCGGCATTCGATCGGGATCGAAGCGCCTTTGGCAAGCGCCCAATCGATCGAGGGCGACGGCAGCGCGACATAAAACGGAACGCCGCTGTCGCGGGCGGCCAAAGCCATCATATAGGTGCCGATCTTGTTGGCGACCTCGCCCTCGGCCGTAGTGCGGTCGGTGCCGACGATGGCGAAATCGACCCGGCCTTCGCGCATCAGCGGCCCCGCCGCGCTGTCGACGAGAAGGGTAAAAGGCACCCCGTGGCGGGCGAGTTCCCAGGCGGTCAGGCTTGCGCCCTGGTTTCTGGGGCGCGTCTCCCCGACCCAGACATGGACCTTTATCCCCACGTCGAACGCGCGGTAGACCGGGGCGAGCGCGGTGCCCCAATCGACGGTCGCGAGCCAACCGGCGTTGCAATGGGTGAGGATCTCGACGGGGCGCCCTTTTTCCGCAAAGGCCTTTTCGAAGAGCGCCAAACCATGGGCGCCGATGGCGCGATTGATGGCAACGTCCTCTTCGGCGATCTCGCCCGCAAGGCGAAAGCCGAGGAGAGCTCTCTCCTCCTCGCGAGCGGAGAGAAGCGCGGCCATCATCCGTTCGAGAGCCCAGCCGAGATTGACCGCGGTCGGACGCGTCGCAAAGAGAAGGGCGGCCGCTTTTTCGAGAGCGGGGCGCGACGGATCGCAGCGGGCGGCGAGAGCCAAACCATAAGCGGCGGCGGCGCCGATCAAAGGGGCTCCGCGCACGCGCATCGCGGCAATCGCTTCCGCCACTTTTTCCGGGGTCTCAAGACGGCGGATCGAAAGTTCAAACGGCAGGCGCGTCTGGTCGATGATCTCGACCGCACCACCCGCCGGCCAGATCGTGCGCATCTGACGGCCATCCACTCGCATCGCGCTTTATCCCTTGTCCGTGGCATTGCGGCAGGGCGGATTTACCCGCCGCCGCGGTTTTCGGAAAAACCGCCATGCGCCTTCGAGACCGGCCCCAGAACCCGCCCCGCAACCGCGTCGAGGCGGCGCAAAAGCTCGGGATCGCGCTTTTCGGGGGTGGTGATGAGAGCGTGGTCGAGCGCAGAGCGGCAGCCTTCGCGGCAGCCTTCGCCCTCCCTTGCCAAAAGCAGCACCAGCTCGCGGACCAGCGCCTGTGCCTTTTCCGCATTTTTTTCGAGGACGGCGAGAATGTGGCCGACGGTGACCGCATCATGCTGCGGATGCCAGCAATCGTAATCGGTGACCATCGCCACCGTCGCGTAGCAGATCTCGGCCTCGCGGGCGAGTTTTGCCTCCGGCATGTTGGTCATGCCGATGACGTCGTATTTGGCGAGCTGGTAAAGCGCGCTTTCGGCGCGGCTGGAAAAATGCGGCCCTTCGATGACGAGGTAGGTGCCGCCGCGCTTCAAGGGGATCCCCGCCTTTTTGCCCGCCGCCATCAGGTGGTCGCCGAGCCGCGCGCAAACGGGACGGGCCATCGACACGTGAGCGACGCAACCCGAACCGAAAAAGCTCCTCTCGCGGCCATGCGTCTGGTCGACAAACTGGTCGACGACGACAAATTCGCCCGGAACATAATCCTCGCGCAAGCTGCCGACGGCCGAAAGCGAGACGATCTCCCTGACGCCGCAGCGTTTCAAGGCGTCGATATTGGCGCGGAACGGGATCTCGGAAGGCGCGATCCTGTGCCCGCGCCCGTGCCGGGGCAGAAAGACGATCCTTTGTCCTTGAAGCGTGCCGAAACAGAATTCGTCGGAGGTTTCGCCGAACGGGCTTTCGACAGGGCGCCACTCGATATCGCCGAGCCCCTCCATCCGTTCGAGCCCGCTGCCGCCGATGATGCCGATAGGGGAAGAGCTCATCCTGTCCTTTGACGCCCATTCGAGGACGCCCGCAATTTCGCAAGCAGAAGCGCCCCAATTCCGAGTTCCGGCGCAAGCCTTGCCCCGCGCGGCCGCAAGGGTCAAGATGCTCGCAGGGCGGAGCGCCGGGCCGTTGCATCGCGGCGCATCCGCAAGATCATAAAAGGGAGGTCGAAGATGCCGACGTTCATGTGCTTTCTCAACTGGACCGACCAGGGCGCGAAAACCGTCAAGGACGCCGTCAAACGATACGAGCAGACGAAAGGGCTGGTCGCCAAACTCGGCGGAAAGATGCTCGGTGCTTATGTGACGACCGGCCAATACGATGTCGCTCTCACCGTCGAGATGCCGAATGGCGACGCCATGGCGAAGCTCGTGATCGCGATAACGACGTCGGGAAATGCGCGCACGACGACGGTGCGGGCCTTTCCTCCGGAGGAGTTCTCGAGGCTCGCCGCCGAAGCGCCCTGAACGGGAGGACCGCGCCCCGCGCCGTTCTCCTGCCCTGTCGGTAGCCAGACCCGGCGCAGCCCCTGCCCAGAGTGAGAAATGCGGGTCAAGACCGATCGGCAGGATCGGAAAGGCGGGAGAGCGGACCAAGCGCCGCTGCGAAGGCGCTCGCCATCGCTTCAATGCTTTTGCCGGGCGTCAGAGCGTCGCCGATCACCTCGACCGGCGTTCCGGCGGGCGCAAGACAGGCGATCGCCGCGCCGTTCGCGCGCCGCGCCTGGCGGTAAAGCCGCTCGCGCAAAAGCCTCCCCTTAAAGGCGCGCCGCAGCAAGCCCGAGCGCCCCGAAAGCGCGAATTTCGCGATCGCTCCGAAAGGCCGGCGAAACCGCGCCCCGGCCGCGACGACGATGCGGTCGTAGCCGCAAAGAAGAGCGGGGTCGGCCAAAGGATCGACGCCGAAACGGAGCGTCACCCCGGCCTCGCGGCAGGCCCGTTCGAGTTCGCAGACATAGGCGCGGATCGGCCCTTCGGCGGCCTTCACTTCCTGAAAGAGCGGCGCTTTGGCGGCAAGAAGGAGGGCCCCTCCGGCCTCCTTTTCGCGTTCGAGAACCGTCACCTTGTTGCCTTTGGCTACAAGCCCCGCGTAAGTGAGGCCCGCAGGCCCCGCGCCGACGACGCAGATGCGCTCTCCCTTGATCGGGCTTTCTTCGGGAAGCGCGCTTTCGCGCCCGGCGCGGCCGTTGACGAGGCAGCCTATCCGCGCCCCGCCGCGCATCTCGTTGATGCAGGTGTTGCAGGCGATGCAGCGGCGCACCGCAACCCCTTTGCCCGCTTTTGCCGCCCACTCGGGGTCGGCGACATGAGCCCGCCCGAGAGCGATGAAATCGGCTTTTCCCTCTTCGATCGCGGCCATCGCCACAGCCGGGTTTCCAAGACGCCCGACGGCGATCACCGGGACCCCCGTGGCCTCCTTGATGCGCCGCGCATGATCGAGAAAAAGCCCTTCGGGATAGCTCATCGGCGGGATCATCCTCTCGGCCGAAGGCAGGGAACGATAATGACCCGCCGAAACGTGGAGCGCCGCGGGGCCTTCGGCGGCGGCCCAAAGCGCGACCTCGATCGCCTCCTCGAAAAGAAGCCCTCCCGGGAAAAAATCCTCGGCGTTCATGCGGAAGATGAAGGGAAGCTCTGGCAGCTCCCTCTTGATGCGGCGCAGGATTTCGAGGCCGAAACGGGCGCGGCCGGCAAGGCTGCCGCCATAAGAGTCGGTGCGCCGGTTCTCGAAACCGTTCAAGAATTGCGAGATCAGATAACCGTGGCAGCCGTGGATCTCGACAAAATCGAAACCGGCTTCAGCGGCTCTTCGCGCCGCTCTAAGATGCGCGGCGATCGTTTCTTCGATCCGCTCCAATGACATCGCAAGGGGGACGACGGTGGCGTCGGTGACCTCGAAAACCGGGTGAGGGATCGCCGAAGGGGCGATCGGCTCCTCTCCGCAGACGTCTTTGCGCGTGTGTCCTCCGCCGTGCCCGAGCTGGATCGAGACCGCCGCGCCTTCCCCTTTCAAGGCGGCGACGAGACGTTTGAGACCGGGAAGGAACTTGTCGTCATAAATCGCGAGTTCGCGCAAGCGGTGCCGCCCTGCGCGCTCGGGGGAAGCCATCTCGACCGTGACGAGGCCGCAACCGCCCTTGGCCCGCGCCAGGTAGTCGGCGACGGTCGTCTTGGACGCCCCGACGCTCGTGGCGATGTCTCGGATGCCGAGCCCCGACG
>JAJYIC010000088.1 GCA_021790295.1 Pseudomonadota bacterium
CCGAAGCCTTCGTCATCGCCCTCAAGACGCGAACGGTTGCCGCGGCCGAGGCCGTCAGAAAGAGCCTCGACGCGCTCGCCTTTCTCCAGGCGGCGGGGGCGCGCCAGATCTTTTTCAAATACTGCTCGACCTTCGATTCGACCGACGAGGGCAATATCGGCCCCGTCGCCGAGGCTTTGCTTTCCGCTCTCGGCGCCGATTTCACCCTTTTCTGCCCGGCTTTTCCCGAAACCGGGAGGACGATCTACAAGGGTCATCTCTTTGTCGGCGAGGTTCTGCTTTCGCAATCGGGGATGCGCGACCACCCTTTGACGCCGATGCGCGATCCCAATCTCGTCCGCGTTTTAGAGCGGCAATGCCGCTTTCCGGTCGGGCTCGTCCCTTATGAAAGCGTCGCAGAAGGCGCGGAAGCGATCGCCAACGCCTTTTCCGCGCTCAAAAAAGCGGGCGTGCGACACGCCGTCGTCGATGCGCTCTTCCCTCGGGATCTCGAAGAAATCGCCGTCGCCGCCGCCGATTTCCCTCTTGTGACCGGAGGCTCGGGGATCGCCCGGGGCCTTCCGGAGAATCTCCGCCGCAAGGGCCTTCTCGGGGCGGAAAGAGGCTTCGACCGCGTCCCGGCGGTCTACGGCCTAGAGGCCGTCCTCTCCGGTTCCTGTTCAGAGGCAACCGCGGCTCAGGTCGCCTTTATGCAAGAGCGCGCACCCGCTTTCGCCATAGACCCCCTCGCCGCTGCGGAAGGCCGCGACCTCGTGGCCGAAGCGATCGCCTGGGCAAGGCCGCGCCTTCCTAAAGGGCCGATCCTCATCTTTTCGACGGCGCCTCCGCAAACCGTCGCGGCCGTGCAAAAGCGGCTCGGCCGCGAGGCTGCGGGCGCTCTCGTCGAAGGCATCTTCGCCGGCATCGCTTTGGGGCTGGTCGCCTGCGGCGTGCGCTCTCTTCTCGTCGCCGGAGGTGAAACCGCGGGCGCCGTCGTCGGCTCTCTCGGCATTACCGCTCTCGCCATAGGCCCGGAGATCGATCCCGGCGTGCCCTGGACTTTGAGCCTCGGCGAGCCCGCGTTTCAGCTTGCCCTCAAATCGGGCAATTTCGGCAAGCCCGATTTCTTCCTGCGCGCCTTTTCCCTCCTTTCCAAGAAAGATTCCCGATGAGCGAGGCCAAAGCCCGCGAAGCGATCTGCCGTCTCGGCGCCTCCCTTTACGCCCGCGGTCTCACTCCCGGCTCTTCGGGCAATCTCAGCCAGAAGCTCGAGAACGGCTATCTTTTGACCCCGACAGGGTCCTCTCTCGGCCGTCTCGACCCGGCCCGTCTTTCCCGTCTCGATCGGGAAGGGCGCCTCCTTTCCGGCGATCCGCCGACCAAAGAGGCCCTGCTTCACCGCGCCTTTTATGACGAGCGCCCGGATTGCGGCGCCGTCGTCCACCTTCATTCGACCCATGCGGTCGCCGTTTCCTGTCTTGCCGAGATCGATCCCGAAGAGGTTTTGCCGCCGATCACGGCCTATTACGTGATGCGCGTCGGGCGGCTTCGGCTCGTCCCTTATTTCCGCCCGGGAGACCCCTCTCTTGCGGAAGCTGTGCGCCTTTACGCGCGCACCCATCACGCCGTTCTTCTCGCCAATCACGGCCCGGTCGTTGCCGGCAAAAGCCTCGAAGCCGCTACCGATGCGATCGAGGAACTGGAGGAAACGGCAAAGCTTTATTTCCTCTTAGAGCGCGCCAAGGCGCGGTTCCTTTCGGCCGAAGAGAAAAGCCGCCTTTAGGCCGCCTTTTCCTGCCATTGCGTTTCCCGCCCCGTCACTGAGAGGGGCAGGTACAGGGGAACGAATTTCCCTTTGCCGCGTACAATCCCTGTCCGTACCGCGATTGAAGGGTTGGCAATGGAAATCACAAAGAGGCGCGTCTTCTTTCGCCGCCTTCGTACGCTCGGCGCCGTCGTCCTTCTCGCCGCTTCGCTCGGCGGTTGCGTCGTCGCCCCGTGGGGCCCGCATCCCGGTTGGTGCTACTGGCACCCCTACCGCTGCCGTTAGCCTCGGGCCTCCAGGCAAAAGCGGCGCTTGCGGCCCTGCTCTGGGCAAACGGCGGCGGCTCAATTGAGCCGCCGCCGCGGCTTTTTCGCCACCCGATCTCCTGCGCCGGCCAATTCTTTATGCTAGAATAAGCGCTCCGGACCGGTGCGAAAAAGCCGCGCGAACGGGCCCGGGGGGCGGATTCCACCCTTCATCGAAGTGATGATCCGGCAGAGACGAGAGTGAGCGCGAACATGGCGAAAGGCGAAGTCGCGCCGGCAATAGGCCGCAATCCCGGGTTGGGCAGGGGAGAAAGAGAGGCGCGCACGGCAAAGGCGCGGCTTTTCCGCCTCGAAGAAGGGCTTTACGCTCTCGCCGTCGCCGCTTTCGACGCGAGAGCGGCGCAGCCTTCGCTTGCCGAGATGAACCTTCCCGCCGTTCAGATCTCGGCGCCCCCTTCGGAAAGCTTCGATCCGGTCGAGCTTCTCGCCGCTTCGGGCGGCGAAGGGTGGTGGCTTTCCCCCGAAGGCGGGGTCTTTGTCGTCAAGGCGCCGCAGGGTGGCGGAGTCGTGCTGGTGACGAGTTACGGCACCGCCGGCGCGATCGAGATCGCCGTGCGCCGCCTCGGCGCCCCGCCGCCGCGGTTGGCCAAGGAGCGGAGCGCGGCGCCGGCGCCGAACGCGTTGCGGCTCGAAGTCGCTCTCCATATCGAGCGCCAGGGCGACCGCAGCTTCGCCGAAGAGGGTTGGGTCGGAAACCGCGGCCAGGGCCTCAGCATCGAAGCCTTTGCGATCCGCCCTCTCGAACGCCTTTCGCCGGGAGACGTCGAGTACATGGCGTTCGGCCCCGGCGGCCGCGAGACGGCTTGGGTCAGCGAAGGCAAGCTGTGCGGGAGCCGCGGCAGGGGCTTGCCTTTGACCGGTTTCGCGATCCGCCTTCTTCCCCATCTGGCCGACCGTTTCGACCTTCATTACGAAGGGGCGTTTTTCGAAGGCGGGGTTTGCGGGCCGCAAAAGGACGGCGAACCCTGCCTTTCCCCCTTCGCCGACGACCCGCTCGAAGCCCTCAACATCAGGCTTGTCGAAAAGGCTTCATAGGGCGCGGGATGAATGAGGAGCCGCTCCGAGGGGGCACCGCCAACGGCGTCTTGCCCAAAATCGTCCTCAACGTCGGCTGCGGTCCCCCTTTCAATCAGACGCTTCCCTCCCTTTTCGCAGGGTCAGAGTGGCGCGAACTGCGGCTCGATATCGATGCCGATGCTGACCCGGACATCGTCTCTTCGATGACGGCGATGGACGCGGTCGAAAGCGGTTCGATCGACGCCATCTGGTCCTCTCACAACCTCGAACACCTGCACCGCCATGAGGTGCCGCTTGCGCTCGGCGAATTCATCAGGGTCCTGAAACCGGGCGGTCTGTTGCTTTTGACCCTCCCCGACCTGCAAAAGCTGGCCAAGCTCGTCGCCGCCGACGGGCTCGAAACCGAGGCGTATTGTGCGGCGAGCGGACCGATCACGCCGCTCGATATGATCTTCGGCCACACCACCTCTCTGGCCCAAGGCTACCGATACATGGCGCACAAGACCGGATTCACCTCTTCGACGCTTGCGAGGGTCCTCTTCGACGCCGGCTTTGTCCAAAACAGGATGGGCGGCTGCAACAGCTTCGATCTTTTGGCGAGCGCCTTGAAACCGGCCGCGGAATGAATTTTCTTTTTGTCCATCAGAATTTCCCCGGCCAGTACCGCCATGCCGTGCGCTATCTGACGCGGGTCGGCCACAGCGTCACCTTTCTGACGCAAGGGCCGAACGCGAACGACGCCATTCCCGGGTTGCGCAAAATCGCCTATCGGCCGCCGCCGCGGCCGGCGGCCATCCACCACTATCTCGCCGATCTCGAATCCGGGATGCGCAACGGCCTTGCGGTCGCCGAAGTTTGCGAACGGCTCAAGAAAGAGGGTTTTCGCCCCGATCTCATGATCGGCCACAATGGCTGGGGGGAGATCCTTTATCTGAAGGACGTGTGGCCTTCGGTGCCTCTTCTTGGTTATTTCGAATTCTTTTTCCACGCCATGGGGGCCGACGTCGGTTGCGATCCCGAATTCCCGCCCGCCGCGGACGACGGGATGCGCCTGAGGATGCGCAACGCCCTCAATCTTCTGGGCCTCGAGGCGGCGGACTGGGCGCAGACGCCGACCGAATGGCAGTTGAAACAATACCCGCGGCGTTATTGGCCGCGTTTCAGCGTCATCCACGAAGGCATCGACGCGCGCCTCATCCACCCCGATCCTTCGGCCCGCCTTTGGCTCGAAGGAGGGCTTTCCCTTTCGCGCGAAGACGAAGTGATCACCTACAGCGCGCGCAATCTCGAACCCTATCGCGGGTTTCACGTTTTTATGAGGGCCTTGCCGGAGGTTTTGAAAAGAAGGCCGCAGGCGCGGGTTCTGATCGTCGGCGGCGACGGCGTCAGCTATGGCCGCAGGCCTTCGCAGACCTCAACCTGGCGGCAGGTGATGCTGGCCGAACTCGAGGGCAAGCTCGATCTCGAGCGGATCCATTTTGTCGGCCGTCTCGGCTACGAGCATTATCTTGCCGCCCTTCAGCTTTCTTCGGTCCACGTCTATCTGACCTATCCCTTTGTTCTTTCCTGGTCTCTTCTCGAAGCGATGGCGGCGGGCTGTCGCATCGTCGCCTCGGCGACCCCTCCCGTCGAAGAGGTCATCAAAGACGGCGACAACGGCTATCTCGTTCCCTTTCCCGATCCGCAAGCGCTGGCTCTACGCATCGTCGAGGTTCTGGGCGATCCTCACCCTCAAAGCGCGGTGCGCACCGCCGCGCGCGAGACCGTGATCGCTCGATACGAACTCGCCACCGTCGCTTTGCCGGCTTATCTCGATCTTTTGCGCAAGCTTTCGGGTGCGCGCAAGCCCCTCTGAAGGCCGGCTCTTGTCGCCTCATGAGCGGCGGCAGGACGCCTAGGAGGCTGTCTGGGTAATCGTCATGGCCGCGACGCTCACTCAGACAGCCTCCTAACCAAACAAAAGCTCCTCGTAAAGCGCGATCGTCTTCGCGCAGGTTCTCGCGCGGGTGAAGTTTTCCGCGATATGGCTCCTGGCCCTCTGCGCGAGCCGGCTTCTCTCCTCCAGCGGAAGCGCCAAGGCCTCGCCGATCGCCGCCGCCAGCGCCGCCTTGTCCCTCGGCGGCACCAGCCAGCCGCTGACCCCCGCAACGATCGTCTCGCGCGCCCCTCCGTGATCGGTGGCGACGACCGGGCGCCCCATCGCCTGCGCCTCGACGATCACGCGCCCGAAGCCTTCGGGATCGGTCGAAGCCGAAACCACGACATCGGCAAGCATGTAGGCGGCCGGCATGTCCGCAGAACCGTCGACAATGCGGAACTGCGCGCCGAGCCCCATACGCTCGATCTCCCTTTCGAGTTCGCCGCGAAAACCGCGCCTTTGTTCGGCGCCGACGAACAGACCGAAAACGTCGGGGCGGCCGAGAGCGGCGAGAGCGGCGATGAAATCGAGACCGCCCTTCCAGCGCGAAAGTCGGCCCGGCAACATCGCAACCAGCGCGCCGTCGGGGAGGCGCCACTTTCTGGCAAGGGCGATGATCCGTTCCGCACCCACCCGGTGCGGGTCAAACTGGTCGAGATCGACCCCGCGCGGGATCGTGCGCAAGCGCAGGGCGTCGACGCCGTAAACCGCGGCCGCATGTTCGGCGACAAAATCGGAGATGGCGATCACCCGTTCCCCGCGCGCCATGATCGCATTGTAATGGCGCTTCAACGGCAGAGAGAGGTCATAGGCGTTGTGAAAGGTGGTGACGAAGTGGCGGCCGCAAGCCTTCGCCGCCCACCACGCGCTCCACGCCGGAGCCCGGCTGCGGGCATGGACGATATCGATCTCGTAACGGCGCAGAAGCGAAAGAAGGGCGTGCGCGTTGGTGCGCATGCGAAACGGGTTTTTGCTGGAAAGCGGCAGGCCGAAATGGAACGCCCCGGCGCGCTTCAGTTCGCGTTCCAAAGGGCCTCCGGAAGAGGCGACGAAAGAGCCCCAGCCGGCTTCCGCGAGAGCCTGCGCCAACTCCACCGTGCCGCGTTCGACGCCGCCCGAAACGAGGCTCGGAACAACCTGCAACACCGCGGGCGGCCGGGGCTTCGCGCGAAGGCGCGCTTCCGGCGAAAAGGAAGCCGTCTTAGTCTCTGCGCACATAACGCGCCAGGATCCCGCGAATGGAACAATCTCCCCCATTGATTGCGCCCGCCATTCTAACACGCCGCGACGGCGCCACCATCGCCTACCGCCGGCTTGCGGGCGCCCAGCCGGGGGTAATCTTTTTGCCGGGCTTCCGCTCCGACATGGGCGGCAGGAAGGCGCTTTTTCTCGAACGGCATTGCGCCTTGCGGGGAGCGGCTTACCTCAGTTTCGATTATTTCGGCCACGGCGCTTCGAGCGGGGAGTTCCTTTCCGGCACGATCGGACGCTGGGCGCAAGACGCGGTCGCGGTCCTCGATAACCTGACCGAAGGACCGCAGATCCTCGTCGGTTCGAGCATGGGCGGCTGGATCATGCTTCTTGCCGCTCTCGAACGAAAAGAGCGGATCAAGGCTCTTTTCGGCATCGCTGCCGCTGCCGATTTCAGCGAAGACCTTCTCTATACCCGTCTCTGGCAAGAGGAGCGCCAGACGCTTGCCGAAAAGGGCGCCATCACCCTCTCATCCCCCTACGATCCCGCCGGTTACACCTATACGCGCGAGCTGGTCGAAGAGGGGCGACGGCACCTCCTTTTGCGCGCGCCGATCGCGATTGCGGTTCCGGTGCGGCTTCTTCACGGTTTGGCCGACGACGCCGTTCCCTGGCAAAGGAGCCTCAGCCTTGCCGAAGTTTTAGAAAGCACGGACGTCGTTCTGACCCTTCTGAAAGACGGCGATCACCGCCTTTCGCGCGACAGCGATCTCGCCCGAATCGCGGCAATTCTCGACGAATTGCGGGCGCTTTAGCCCCCCTTTCGCGCGTTCGACGAGGGTTTGGGGCGGTTGCCCTCGGCGCTTCCGGGCAAAGGTTTCGGGCTTCCCCTTCGGCGCCTTCGAAACCGGGGCAAAGGCCGCGCGGCAAATGCGGCAAAGTCGAGGATTTGCGTCCGCCATTAGGCGGCAACACCTCGGGGCCGCCGCAAATTCTTACGATCGCGCCCTACTGCGGCCGGCTTCGCCCTTCAAGGATAGGCACAACCGAGAAAGGAGGCCGGCATGCGTTCGCTATGGCGGATTTTGGCCGCGGAGTGGCTCGGAGGGGAGGGTTCGGCGGCGCTTTGCGGCCACTCGTCTCCTCTCGACCTTTTCGATCCCGCTTTTTGGCAACCACGGGGAAAGCGGATTCTCGACGAGCTTTGGTGCGGCGTTTCGCGTATTGCGATGCTGGTCGCGCAAGAGGGCGAGGCCTGGTTCGCCGCGCCTTGGCGGATCGGAGAGGCTGGCGCCTTCGCACCTTTCCCCTCTTTCCTCTGATCGCGGCGGCGAGGGGCTTTGGGGAAGGCTCGGCCCCATCTTTGCCACATGCCGAGGAAGGCCCGCGGGATTATCTTTTTATGCTTAAGGAAGCGTTGTGTTTGTGCGCCAAGAACGGGCGAGGGCGGTTTGACGACGCCGCGATCGAGACTGCTGTACCGGGAAGCCGAGCGGTGCTTCAGGCTGGCGCAAGGGGTGGCGGGCGCGCGGCTTTGCGAGGAACTCGAAGCGATCGGGCGCGAGTTCGAACGGCAAGCGGAAGAGATCGAGCGCGCCCAGAGCGAGCGCGCAGAAGGCGTCCGGTTCGACCATTCGCCAGCCCACTTTCTCCTTGATCTCGATCAAGGCTGATTCTCCCTACCGCAGCGATAATTCTTTTATAATGCCGTGCTGACGGCGAGGCTTTTGACGCGCCCGGGAGAGATTGCGATGGGCTATAAGGATCTGTTGGTCGTCCTCGATGAAAGCGAGGCCGCACGCCGCAACATCGATCTTGCGGCGGCGCTCGCCGGCCGTTTCGGGGCGCATCTTGCCGCCCTTTACCCTTTGCCGAACGCTCGCTTTCCTGCCTTCGGCTATTACGACCCTGGGGCTCTCGACCCGGCTTTGCGCGACCTCGAAGAAAAGTTGAAGGAAGGCTCCGAAAAGCTCAAAGCCGCTTTCGAGCATGCCGTTTCCGCTTCCGGCATTTCCGGCGAATGGCGTTCCTCGCAAGCGCCTGCGGAAGCCGATCCGGCGGTCCATGCGCGTTATGCCGATCTTGCGATTCTCGGCCAGCGCGACCCCGACCGCGGCGAGAGAGAGCTTTTTCGCTTGCGGCCCGAGATGATCGCGTTCTCTTCGGGGCGGCCGGTTCTCGTCATCCCTTACGCCGGGAAGTTTCCGGTGGTCGGCGAGCGCGTCGTCGTCGCCTGGAATGCAAGCCGCGAAGCCGCCCGCGCCGTCAGCGATGCAATGCCTTTTCTCGAAACGGCAAAGAGCGTCATCGTTCTCGCGATCGACCCGCGCCAGGGCGAGCATGGCGAGGATCCGGGCTTCGACATCTCCCTTCATCTCGCCCGTCACGGGGTCAAGGCGGACATCGAACGCACCGTCGCGGGAGATGTGGGGATCGGCGACGTCTTGTTGTCGCGCGCCGCCGATCTCGCGGCCGATCTTCTCGTCATGGG
>JAJYIC010000089.1 GCA_021790295.1 Pseudomonadota bacterium
GCCACCTGCCGGCGGCGGCTCCCTGGATCGTCCGTTTTTTCCTCTCTGCGAGGCCGCAGAAGGTGCGCGCTGCAGCGCGGGCGTTGCGCGCTCTTTTGGGGCCCTCTCTCGAAACGCTTCAGCCCTTGGCCGAGGCCGCGGGCGCCGCGGATCTCGTCCACCGCCAAGGTCATCTTACCGTTTATCGCTCGCGCGAAGCGCTAGAAGGAGACCGCTTTTCCTGGGAGTTGCGGCGGGAAAACGGGGTCGAGGCCGTGGAACTGCAAAAGGAGGAGCTTTTCCAGTTCGAACCCTCCTTGTCGCGCGCCTACGCCTGCGCCGTGTTTGTCCGCGAGAATGGGCATACGAGCAATCCCTACCGGCTTTTGCAAAGGCTTCTCGGGGCCTTTTCGCAGGCGGGCGGAGAGCTTTTGCGCGCGCGGGCGACGGGCTTTCGCCTTTCGGGGTCGCGGCTTGCCGCGGTCAAGAGCGAGGAGGGAGAGATCGCCGCCGACGCCGCCGTCGTCAGCGCCGGCGCGCGTTCGCGCCCTCTCGCCTTCTCCCTCGGCGACAAGGTGCCGCTACTCTCCGAGCGTGGCTACCATCTGATGATCCGCGATCCCGAAGCGAGGCCGCGACTCCCGATCTCGGAAGCCGAAGGGAAATTCGTCGCGACGCCCATGGAAGAGGGGTTGCGTTTTGCCGGAACCGTCGAACTCGCGGGGCTCGATGCGCCGCCCGATTGGCGGCGCGCGAGGATCCTTTTGGACAAAGGCCGCAAAATGTTCCCGGCCCTTGGCGGAAATACCGCCGAAGAGCGGCTTTCCCTGTGGATGGGCCACCGCCCGAGCCTTCCCGATTCGCTGCCGGTGATCGGCCCCGCGCGGGCAAGCGCAGATGTGATCTATGCCTTCGGCCACGGGCATGTCGGGATGGCCGGCGCGGCCATGACGGGAAGGCTCGTTGCCGATCTCGTCGGCGGGCTCGAGCCGGCGATCGACATCGCGCCTTTTGCCGCGGGGCGGTTTTCGCGACTCTTCTGAACCGCTCTCAATAAGGGCTGCCGTTTTTGTGAACAAAGATCCGCCTGCCTTCGGGCGAGATCGCGCGGCCGAGGTCGTCGTCCGGATAGACGACCGTGTCGCCCTCTTTGCGGTCGCCGATCTCGAGCAATACGACATCGCGCCCGCTCCTGTTTAGAAGATGATGAGCCTCGCCTGAGCCCGCCTTGAAGCCGGCGCACATGCCGGGGCGAAGCAGGCTTTCGCCGGCCGCGGTGACGAGGGTCGGTTCTCCTTCGAGGATATAGACGAGTTCGTCCTCGCGCGAATGGGCGTGGCGCAACGCCGAGGCGCTTCCCGGGGCGATGCGGGTGAGGTTGACGCCAAAATTGGCGAGCCCGAAAAAGTCGCCGAGAGCGCGCCGTTCCCTGCCGGCAACCCGCTCTCGCAAAGGTTCGGGATAGCCCGGTCGGCCCACGGTCACGGGCACCTTCGCAGCCTCGATCGCCCGGGGTTTCCTCTCATCCATATTCGCCTCCTCTCAGCTTTTCCCGCGATTATCGCCGCCCTCGGGGGGCTGAGGCAATTCGCGCAAAAAGGCCTGGCGGCAAACCCGGCCGTTGAAAGCGGGGCATTTCGCCTCTTCCCCGAGACGGTTAAGATCGCCTCCCGCAGAGGATCAAACCGCAACAAGGGATGGAGGAGAAAGAATGATCGAGGTGTGGAGCTGGCCAACGCCGAACGGGCACAAGGTGCATATCATGCTCGAAGAGATCGGGCTTCCTTATGAGGTGGTTCCGGTCAACATCGGCGCCGGAGAACAGTTCAAGCCCGAGTTTCTCGCCCTCAACCCCAATCACCGGATCCCCGCGATCGTCGATCGAGAAGGGCCGGGCGGCAAGCGCTTCATCCTTTTCGAATCGGGGGCGATCCTCATCTATCTCGCGGAAAAGGCGGGCCGGCTCATCCCCAAAGACCCGGCGTCGCGCTACATCTGCCTGCAATGGCTGATGTTTCAGATGGGCGGGGTGGGGCCGATGTTCGGCCAGTACAACCATTTCGCCAATTATGCCGTGGAAAAGCTCCCTTATGCGATCGAGCGTTACACGAACGAGGTCAAAAGGCTTCACCGCGTTCTCGAACACCGCCTCGAAGAGGCGCCTTATCTCGCCGGGGAGGAGTACAGCATCGCCGATATCGCCACCTTTCCCTGGGTTCGCCATCCCGAACGGCGCGGGATCGACCTCAAGGATTATCCCGCGGTCGAACGCTGGTATGAGAAGGTTGCGGCCCGCCCGGGCGTCGAGCGCGGGATCGCGGTTCTCGCCGACCGCCAACGCCACGGAGGGATGACCGCCGAGCAGAGGGAAAACCTGTTCGGCGCGACGCAGTTCCGCTCGCGCTGAGAGGAGGAGCGCCGCAAGGCTCAAGAGCCGGGCGGCGCCTCTGGTTTCCGATTGGCGCGCTCGGCGTTGCCTACGAGCCAATAAAGCGCGCCGAGGGCGAGAATGACGGCGCCGAGAGGAAGCACCGACAAGGGTTTCGCCCCGCTGTAATCGAAAAGGATCAGCTTTCGCGCGATGACGATGATCGCGATCATGACAACGACTCTGAGCTCGATGATGCCCGAACCCGCCCGCATCGCCGCCAGGATCGAACGGTTGAATTCGAGCAGGATGACGACCGTCAGGATGGCGCCGAAGGCGTCCTTCAAAACGACCGCCTCGCCGAAAGTGATGGCGGAGAAAACATCGTGGAGAAGCTTCCATACGAGAAATATCAACGAGTGAGCCACCACGAGAGCGATAAAGAGGATGAGGATCCGATAGGCGGCCTGTTCGAATTTTTCGTAAGGGCCGAGGCGGCGCCACTGTTCAACAAACCGAGCGCTGAAGTGCATGGTGTTCTCCTCGCGAAGAAGGCGGCGGAATGCGCCGCCTCTCAGTCGGACAAAAGCGCTTTCAAGCGATAAAGGAGTTCGAGCGCCTCGCGCGGGGAGAGTTCGTCGGGCAGGATCTCGCGCAAAAGGGTGAGCGCCGGGGCTTCGCGCTCCTCTTTTTGCGGGCGCCGCTCTGCGGCGCTCCAAAGCGGCAGATCTTCGACGAGGCGGGCGAGCGCGCCGCCTCTCTCTCCCTTTTCGAGAAGCGAAAGCACCTCTTCGGCGCGCGCCGTCACCGCCTGCGGCAGGCCGGCGAGGCGGGCGACGTGAACGCCGTAAGAGCGGTCGGCGGCGCCCGGCGCCACCTCGTGCAGAAAAACCACATCCCCCTGCCATTCCTTGACCCGCATCGAAAGAGAGCCGAGGGCCGGGAGCTTTGCCGCAAGCGCCGTCAATTCATGGTAATGGGTGGCAAAAAGCGCGCGGCAGCGATTGACCTCCAAAAGATGTTCGAGGCTCGCCCAGGCGATCGAAAGCCCGTCGAAGGTCGCCGTGCCGCGCCCGATCTCGTCGAGGATGACGAGCGCGCTTTCCCCGGCCTGGTTGAGGATCGCCGCCGTCTCGATCATTTCCACCATAAAGGTCGAGCGCCCGCGGGCGAGATCGTCGGCCGCTCCGACGCGGCTGAAGAGGCGGTCGACGACGCCGATCCGCGCGCTTTTGGCGGGAACGTAGGAACCCATCTGCGCAAGGATGGCGATAAGCGCGTTCTGGCGCAAAAAGGTGCTTTTCCCCGCCATGTTGGGGCCGGTGACGAGCCACACCCGGGTTTGGTCGAGAATGCAGTCGTTGGCGATGAAAGAGCCTAAGCTTGCGGCGAGAGCGGCCTCGACCATGGGGTGGCGGCCGCCGCGGACCTCGAATGCGGTTCCCGTTTCGAGTTGCGGGCGCGCCCAGTCGCCTTCGACGGCGCGCAAGGCGAGGGCGGCGGCGAGATCGATCGCCGCAAGCGCCCGCCCCGCCTGCGCGACGGCGTCTTTTTGCGCCAGAACCTCGCCCGAAAGTTCGGCGAAAATTTCGCTTTCGAGTGCGAGCGCCCTTTCGCCGGCACTGGCGATCCGGCTTTCGAGAGCGGAGAGTTCGGCCGTCGTAAAACGTTGCGCGCCGGCCATCGTCTGCCGGTGGATGAAGTCGCTGCCGAGCTTTCCGGCTTGCGCCGCCGGAATCTCGACGTAATAGCCGATCACATTGTTGTGGCGGATCTTGAGAGAAGAGACGCCCTTTTCGCCTGCGTAACGCGCCTGAAGCCGGGCGACGGTCTGGCGGCTTTCGTCGCGCAGCGAGCGGCATTCGTCGAGCGCGGGCGAATAGCCTCGAGCGATAAACCCGCCGTCGCGGACAAAAAGCGGAAGTTCGTCCGCAAGGGCGCTGTCGAGCCGCTCGACGAGAGGGCCGTGCTCGCCGAGAGCGTTTGCGGCCTCGGCGAGAAGAGGCGGCAAAGGCAGAAGGCTCGGCGCCCGCAAAAGCCCGGTGATCGTCGCGCAAAGAGCGAGCCCGTCGCGCAAAGCGGCAAGATCGCGCGGGCCTGCCCGCCCGAGAGCAAGCCGGCCCTCAGCGCGTTCGATATCGGGGCAACCTTTGAGAGACGCTCGAACGCTCTCGCGCGTCTGCGGCCTTTCGACAAAAAACGCGACCGCATCGAGGCGCCGGGCGATGGCGCCGGGGGCGGTCAAAGGGGAAGAAAGATGTTCGGCAAGAAGGCGCGCTCCGAAGGCCGTCAAAGTGCGATCGAGGACGAAAAGAAGACTTCCCTTACGTTCGCCCGCAAGCGTCTCCATGAGTTCGAGATTGCGCCGCGTCGCCGCGTCGATCTGCATCAACGTGTCGGGCATGATCCGGCGCGGAGGGGCGAGAAGAGGCGCCCCCGTCTTTTGCGTCGCCCCGACATAATCGACGACGGCGCCCGCCGCGGCGAGTTCGGCGCGGGCAAAATGACCAAAACCTTCGAGCGCGCCGACCCCATAAAGATCCTGCAACCGCCTGCGCGCCGCCTCGCTCTCGAAGCGGGGATTGGCAAGAGGGGTCAAGGCCGCCTTCCATTCGGCAAAAAGGGAGGCGAGCGCCGGGCGGGCGAGAAGCCTTTCCGGCAGCAGGATCTCTCCGGGGTTGAGGCGCGCGAGATCGCTCGCAAGAGCGTTTTCGCTCGAAGGGCCGAGGGCGAAGGCGCCGGTCGAAAGATCGAGCCAGGCGATCCCCAATTGCCCGCCCGAATCGGCGACGCCCAAAAGGTAATTGTGGCGGCGGGCGTCGAGAAGCCCCTCTTCGGTCAAGGTTCCGGCCGTCAGCGTGCGCACCACGGCGCGGGCGAGAGGGCCTTTACGCCGCGAGGAACCCGGTTCTTCGGTCTGCTCGCAGATCGCAACCTTGAACCCGGCGCGTATGAGGCGGGCGAGATAGCCTTCTGCCGTGTGGACGGGAACCCCGCACATCGGTATGTCGAGGCCTTCCTGCTTGCCGCGTTTTGTCAGGGCGATGTCGAGAGCGGCCGAGGCGGCGACCGCGTCCTCGAAAAAAAGCTCGTAAAAATCGCCCATGCGGAAAAAGAGAAGAGCCCCCGGATGCGCCTTTTTGATCTCTCGGTATTGGGCCATTACCGGCGAAAGGGCGTCGGTCCCGCCCGCGCGCAAGGCTTTGGCGCCTTGCGCGGCCGCAGCGGTGCTCGCGCGCTCTCTCTCGGGCAAAGGATTGGTGCTCATCGCCAAAGCGCGCTTCCTTGCGGGACGCAGAAACGCGTTTGAGGCTAACATGAGGGGGCGCAGAGGAGAAACGAGGATGGCATGAGCGAAGACAAGGCCTCTTCCTTTCGGGTGCGCGAGGCGGTCGCTTCCTTTGCCGACCGCGCGCATTTTCACCGCGCCGTCGAAGAGCTTCTCGCCGCGGGCTTTGCGGCGAGCGATCTCTCGGTTCTTGCGACCCACGACGCCTTGGCGACCGCAGGCGAGCCGCAAGGCGAAAAGTCTCTGGTGCTGCCGCCCGCGCTTGGCGACGAGATCCGATTCATCGATCCGTTGACGACCGCGGGGATCATCCTTCTCTCGGCCGGACCCGTCGCCGCCGCGCTCGCCGCTCTCGTTGGCGCGGGGCTCGGCGCCGCCGCCTTGAAGGAGCTTTTCGAACGGATGACGGCCCCCCCTCATAGAGAGGGTTTCAGCGCCGCCCTTGCCGCCGGAGAGGTGCTTCTTTGGGTGCGGTGCGAAGACGCCCTAAAGGAAAGGAGGGCAAAGCGCATCCTCGAAAAAGCGGGCGGCCGCAACCGCCATGTCGTCACCCGCCCTTCGCACCCGGGCGACGCGGGCGGCTGACGGTCGCTGCTTTCCCTTTCTAATGCGCCGCCCGCGGCAGCGGCGCCCGCAAAGGCTTCAGGTTGAGAAGCGGCGCCAAGGCTTGCGGGCTCAAACGGGAAAAGCCTTTGGGCACGGCGAAAAGGGAAGGGGCCTGCGGCCCGATCTTTACCTCGTGCAGCCGCCAGCGGATCTTCGTGATCCTGCCTTTCGGGCTTTCGTAGCGGCCCTCTGCCTTGAGCGGTATGCCTTGCGCCGAAAGCCACAAGCGGCCGCGCGCGCGCCCCAGAGAGGAAGCCGCATGGATCGCGTAAACCCTTGCCTGAAAGCCGTCGATCCGGGCGCGAGCGATCGGGTGGGCAAGAAGCCCCGGATCGCGCAACAGCGACAAGGCATCGGGAATCGGGAGCTCCGCCACCGTGTGGAGTTGCGGCAATAGAATATCGGCGATGCGCCTGTTCTCGGAGAGAATGAAGATCGGGTTGAGGCCTCGGATCGCCTGCTCCTGGCGTTCCGCGCCCGGCATGTACCACATGCGGCCTGCGTAACGGCGGCCGTTGAGGGAGAGGATGCGCTCGGCCGAAAAGCCGACCCGGGCGTGCGTCAGCGTCTCGGCCCGCACCACGCCGGCCAAAGCGAGAAAGAGGACGAGAAGGAGAGCGGCGCCTCGAAAAAGGATCATCGCGGTTTTTCCCATAAGCGGAGCCAAACCTCACGCCCGAATGTGGCGGTTTGGCGGCAGGTTGGAGAAATGCGGGCTATGGTTCTATTCTGGAGAGGAGTTGCCGACGGAGGCGGTGGGAGGCGATGCACGGGGGCGACGACAGCTTTAGCGCGCGCGCGTACCGGGCGATCGCCGACATAGGGGCGCGGGACTGGGACGCTTGCGCCGGGGGGATCAATCCGACGCTTTCGCACGCTTTCCTCCTCGCGCTCGAAGAGAGCGGCTCGGCGACGGCAAAGACGGGCTGGCTGCCGCAACACCTCGTCTTGGAGGACAAAGGCGGAGTTCTCGCCGGCGTCGTGCCGCTTTATCTCAAAAGCCACTCCTACGGCGAATATGTTTTCGACCACGGCTGGGCCGAGGCTTACGAGCGCGCGGGCGGACGCTATTACCCGAAGCTCCTTTGCGCCGTGCCTTTCACCCCGGTTCCGGGACCGCGCCTGCTTTTGCCCGAAGGCGCGCCGCAGAAGGCGCGCGCGGCGCTCGCCGCGGCCATGGTGGAGGTGGCGCGACGGCTCGCAGTCTCTTCGCTTCACGTCAATTTCGCCGAGAAAGAGGATAGGGAAGCCTTGTCGCGTGCGGGGTTTCTGGAGCGCCTCGGCCAGCAGTTTCACTGGACGAACAGAGGGTATCGCGATTTCGAGGACTATCTCTCAGCTCTCAGTTCACGCAAAAGAAAGGCGGTGAGGAAAGAGCGTCGCGAGGCGCTCGAGACCGGGATCGAGATCGAGCTTTTGACCGGCAAAGATCTCGCCTCGCGCCACTGGGATGCGTTTTACGAATTCTATCTTGCGACCGTCGATCGCAAATGGGGGTCGGCCTATCTTTCGCGCCGCTTTTTCGCTCTGATCGGCGAGAGGATGCCCGAGAAGATCGTTCTCGTCATGGCGCGGCGAGGGCGCAATTATGTTGCAGGCGCGCTCCATCTTTTGGGCACGGACGCGCTTTACGGGCGCAATTGGGGAAGCCGAGGCGAATATCGGTTTCTCCATTTCGAATGCTGCTATTACCAGGCAATCGAATTTGCGATAGGGCGCGGGTTGAAGCGCGTCGAGGCCGGAGCGCAAGGGCCTCACAAGATCCAGCGCGGGTATCTGCCGGTGCCGACCGCGAGCGCGCATTGGCTTGCCGACCCCGCCTTTGCCCGCGCCGTCGCGGCGGCTCTTTCGCGCGAACGCGAAAGCGTCGAGCAGAAGATGGAAGCCCTCCAGGAATATTCGCCTTTCCGGCGCGAAGGCTAGCCGAAGGCGACCTTGAGGACTTCGTAGGATCTGGCGCCGCGCGGGGTTTCGATCTCGACGGTGTCGCCGAGCTTTTTGCCGATAAGGGCGCGCGCCAAAGGCGAGGTGATCGAAAGCCGGCCCTCCCTGACGTCGGCTTCGTCCTCGCCGACGATCTGGAAAGTCTGCTCTTCGTCCGTATCCCCGTCGGCAACCGTCACCCGCGCCCCGAACTTGACCACGGAACCGGAAAGCCTTTTTACGTCGATGACTTCGGCGCGCGCGATCTTGTCTTCGATCTCCCTGAGGCGGCCTTCGATAAAGCCCTGGCGGTCGCGCGCCGCGTGATATTCGGCGTTTTCCGCCAGATCGCCGTGGTCGCGAGCCTCGGCGAGCGCGCGGATGATGGCCGGGCGTTCCACCATTTTGAGGCGCTTCTGCTCGGCCCGCAGGCGGTTGTAGCCTTCCTCTGTCATAGGAATCTTGTTCATCGACGGCGAGTCCCGGAAGAGGCGCGCAAGGCGCCCTCGCAAG
>JAJYIC010000090.1 GCA_021790295.1 Pseudomonadota bacterium
TCCGATCTTTGAGGGCGCCAAGTCCATAACGCCAAAGCGCCTTTCTGTCGCAGATGAGATAGGCGGGGATCGAAGGGCTGTCGTTGTCGGCGCGGAACATCGCCTCGACAAAGCGGTGATAAGAAACCGCTTCGTTGGTAAAGCGCCTCCCGCTTTTGTTGACCGCGATCATCCCGGGCTTGCCGCGGTCGGTGAGGATATGAGGGAAGACGCCCCGCGAGCCGTCGGCGCGGGGGAAGGTCGAAAGCGGCGTCCAGAACGCATTATTTTGCGGGCCTTCGCCAAGCCTCGCGCCGACGGCAAGGCCGAAGCGTATGCCGTCCCCCGTGTTGCCGGGGGAGGCGGCGGAATTAGTCCCGGCCTTTTGCGGCAAAAGGCGGGCGCGCAACGCCGGATCGTGGGAAAAGCCTCCGCTCGCGAGAACGATCCCGCGCCGAGCGCGCAAGGTTTCCCCGCCGACCGAGACGCCGACGGCCGCGCCCTTTTCGAGGATGAGCCCCGTGGCCCCGCAGCCGCAGCGCAGTTCGACTTCACGCTCCAAAAGCGAGTGGAGAAGGCGGGCGGCAAGCGCGTTTCCCTGGTAAAGAGTTGCGCCGCGATCGAGAAAAAGGCGCTCCCTGCCGTAGCGCAAAAGGAGCCGGGCCACGCGCAGAGCCGAACGCGGAGAGCGCGCCGCGCGGCGGAAATGCGGGATGTCCCTGCGGTCGAGCATCATGCCGCCCAAAAGCGTGAATTCGGGCAAGGGCGTGCGCAAAAGCCTGAACTCTCTACCGAGAGCGCGAGCGTCGAACGGCACGGGTTCGAGAGCGCGGCCGGCAAGCGTGGCGCCGGGAAGATCGGGGTAATAGTCGGGATAACTCGGCACCGGCTGCAAACGCACCGAGGTTTTCGCTTCGAGAGCGGCGATCGCCTCGTCGCCATGGTCTAGGAAAGCGCTGCGCAAAGGGTCGAGGGCCGGACCCGGAACGGTGGCGGCGAGATAAGCCTCGGCCGCGGCGCGGCTGTCTTTGAGGCCGAGCGCGGCCATCTTGCAGTTGTCGGGGATCCACACGATGCCGCCCGAGAGCGCCGTGGTGCCGCCGACGAAGGGCGTCTTTTCGAGAACGAGGACGCTCTGCCCTTCGGCGGCGGCAAGCGCGGCGGCCGCCATCCCGCCCGCACCGGCGCCGATAACAATCACGTCATACTCGCCCGCATCCTGCCGCATCGCCTATGCCGGGGGACAGAGAGACAGACCGAAATGATACCCCGAAAATCAATCTGCTGCCTCTTTCTAGCTTTGTCATGCCCGCCCTCGGGACTGTGGAACCGGGCGAAAGTGCCGTCGATAAGCCCGAGGGTGATCCGCGCATCCACACGGTCGCGTCCAACAGTGTGCCCCGGTGCCGCGTCGGCGCCCGGTTCGGGTCTTTGATGCAACCACAAGGGCCTACGATGGCAAACCATATAATATATTCTCGCCGTGGCCGGACTTGGTCCGGCCACCCACGCCTTTGACAAGGGGCACGCCGAAATTGAAAAAGACATGGATGGCCGGGACAAGCCCGGCCAAGCTGATTGCCGTAACAGAATTGCGGTGAGAGTCCATTCAATTATATTGAGTGAGCTGTTACCGTAATCTGATCATCGGGAAAGCGCCGAACGACGGCCCGCCGCCGGCCGTTCATTACTCGCTCGCGCAGCTCAAGCACCGGAGCCAGTACCGATCACCTTCCCTGTCGGCGACGGTCTCCTTCGCGGCGCCGAGAATACCTCTCGGAAGGGGTGTGCCGGCGAGCGGATTGTGCACCAACGTCAGCGACAGATTGCCGCTCAGCATGTGCTTCTGGAAGCCGCCCGTGACAGCGCTGACGTTGGCGTAAGAGGGATCGAGGAAGCTGTCGGTTCGAACTTCAGCGCCGCATGGCTTGCGAATTGCGTAGCGTGGCATGTTTACCGGATCGCCATCGGGCCGGCCATCAGGCGTGATTGGGAACAGGGGCGGCCCGATAGGAAATACGGCCTCCACTGCAAACGGCCACCCGCTATCTCCGAGATCATTCGCGAAGCAGACTTTCAGGCGGCAGCAGTTAACGGCGATGACCGTGGGGTCGGTCGCCCCGATGATCCCCTTCTGCGCGTATGATTGCAGCTTTTCACGCTTATCCCTCAACACCGCCGTCCAGCGGAGAAGCATTTCCTTGGAAGGCGTCTGCTTGAGCTCGAGGGGGCCTGGATTTAGTGGGTCAACCCGCTGAAGATCGAGGCGCTCCTGTGGTATCCCTTCCGGGGCCGGGACCACCGCTTCGATCCAGATGGTTTTTCCATCGTGCATTATGCCAAAATCCGGACCATGCTGGCCCGATTTTTTCACACGATCGGACCGAAACTGAAATCCAAGGGCCGAAAGATGGCGGTAAAGCATGGCCTCCCAAACATGCGCCCAGAGCTTGCCCTCTTCGCCGGATTTCACCTCGGCCGGCATGTTTGGCGGCGCCAGGCCCGACCGCTCGAAACCGGTGAGCAGTTCGGCTAGATGATTTGCGGAAGTGCTTGGGAAGTGGAAGCGGCGGACCAAAAAAGTGCTGAGCTGCATGGGAATCATCCACAGAGTTTGCCGAAACGCTAGGCCGAAATCGCGGTGACGGCCCATTTAATTCTATTGGCCGAGTTGTTACTGTCATCCCCAGGCTGAGCCTCGTCGGGCTACCGCAGCGATGGGGGAGCGATCGGGGTTACCGATGGCGCAGTGCGCCACAAGGCGGGGCGTGGGCAGATGGATGAGATGGCCTCGTGTGAACTCCGAGTCGGTCTCATAGCAATCGCCGCCGGTTGTCCGGCATGTCATAGTAACAGGGTCGATGTTCACGCGGTGGTTGACTATGACCTTCGCTCCCTCCTTCTCAGGCCGCGGCCCCGCAAGCCCAGGCAGCAATCTCGGTGAGCGGAAGAGGCCGCCCCAGGTCGCCCGCCGCCCTCGCCGCATCGATTGTTTCCTCCGCTACCCAAGCCGCATTGCGTCGCGCCAGCGCCTCCCTCGCCATGCTCTCGGCTCTCGCCAGCGGCAGCGGCATCCGCTCCAGGGTGGTCAGACTGGTGCAGCCGACCCCAAGTCCGCAGTGCTCAACGCGGATCACGGCTTCCGCAAGCCACAGACAGGGGCTGTGGTAGTCGGCGTGGACGGGATTAAGAAGTACCGCCAGCAGCGCATGGGTGTACGCAGGGATCCAACCAGGGTCATCGGGATCTTCGTCGCCGGCGGCCGTGTAGGTCGCGCCGGGTCCCCATCGCCTATCGTCGTTGCTGCGGCCATCGGCGCTGGTCAATTTATAGACGGTAGTCATCTCTTCCTCCCTCCCTGGAGGCGCTCCCACAGGCTTCGAGGGCGATCTCAATGAGGGGAAAGGGAGGTGGGGCGGCTACCCGCCGCAGAACAAAAGACCGCCGTCACAGAGGGTTCGGCCGAGGCCGCAAAGAATCGTGTCGTCATTCCTCCGAGGCGTCCTTCGTCTCGGTGAAGACGTAATGCCCGAGATACGGAGAATCAATCAACGGGTTGCGGCAGGCTGGCCCCGTAAGAGGCCGGAAAGGGCCTGCCCCTCTGGCTGAGAACCAGGAGTATGGCCATGCTTGGGACAGGCAGCATCGACCGGCTCGAGATCACCGAGTCGGTTCATCGGCCGCGCAGGCCCGCAGCCGGGTGAAGCCGCTCAGTCCCCGCTACCGAGCTGCCTCGCGATGGGCGCAGTACCAGTCATAGGTGTGCGCGATCCCCGCCGCGAGATCGATGTGCGGGCTCCAGCCGAGGGCATTGAGCTTTCTGCAATCGAGGAGCTTTTGCGGGGTTCCGTCGGGCTTTTCCCGATCGAAGGCGAAGCGGCCTTTGAAGCCGACGATCCCGGCGATCAATCGGGCGAGCTCGAGGATCGAAAGATCGCTGCCGGCGCCGATGTTTATGGGGCTTTCTTCCGACCAGTTCTTCATCAGAAAGAGGGCGGCGTCGGCAAGATCGTCCACGTGAAGAAATTCGCGGCGCGGGCGCCCGCTTCCCCAGATTTCGACCACGTCGCGGCCCTCTCTTTTGGCCGCCTCTGTTTTGGCGAGAAGGGCCGCCAGGACATGGCTCTGCGAAAGATCGAAATTGTCATTGGGCCCATAAAGATTGGTCGGCATCACCGCGACGAAATCGCAATCGTATTGGCGGCGGTAAGCGGCGCAAAGTTTGAGCCCTGCGATCTTGGCGATGGCGTAAGGTTCGTTTGTCGGCTCCAAAGGGCTCGACAAGAGCGCGCTTTCGGCGATCGGCTGCGGGGCAAGGCGCGGATAGATGCAGGAAGAGCCGAAAAACAGCAATTTCTCGATGCCCGATTGGCGCGAGGCTTCGATCACGTTGGTTGCAATCGCAAGGTTGTCGTAAAGAAATTCCGCGGGGCGGGACGCGTTTGCAAAAATGCCGCCGACCCGCGCGGCGGCGAGAAAGACGGCCTCGGGCCGCTCTCTCCTAAACCAGCGACCGACCGCCTCTTTATCGCGCAGGTCGAGCGCTTCGCGGGGCGCCGTCAAGATCCGGCAAGGCTCGCCCGCAAGACGGCGCAAAAGCGCCCTACCCACCATGCCGCGATGGCCGGCGACGAATAGACGCTTTCCTTCGAGAGAGAAGGGCAGGCGCGGCGTCATCCTTTACTCGGCGACGGCAAGCGCGGCTCCGCGCAAAGGGTCGTCGAAGCCTGCGCCGTTGACGAGCCTTTCGCGGCGCGCGAGGCTTATGTCGTGCTCGACCATCAAGCGGACGAGTTCGGCAAAGCCGACCCTTGGCCGCCAACCGAGAAGGCGCCGCGCCTTGCCGGCGTCGCCCAAAAGCGCATCGACCTCGCAAGGACGCAGGTAACGGGGGTCGATCTTGACATGACGGCGCCAGTCGAGACCGGCCTCGGCGAAAGCGCGTTCGGCAAATTCGCGCACGCTGTGCGCCTGCCCGCTCGCGACGACATAGTCTTGCGGCCTCTCTTCCTGCAGCATCAGCCACATCGCTTCGACATAATCGCCGGCAAAACCCCAATCCCGTCTGGCCTCGAGGTTTCCGAGATAAAGAGTTTCCTGAAGCCCTTCGGCGATGCGTCCGACCGCGCGGGTTATCTTGCGGCTGACAAAGGTTTCGCCGCGCCTCGGGCTTTCATGGTTGAAGAGAATGCCGTTGACGATAAAAAGCCCGTAAGCCTCGCGGTAATTGACGGCAAACCAGTGGGCGGCGAGTTTGCTCGCCCCGTAAGGGCTGCGCGGGTAAAAAGGCGTCTGTTCGTTCTGGGGCGGGGGCGCCGCACCGAACATTTCCGATGACCCCGCCTGATAATAGCGGACGGGCCGGCCGCTGTAATTCACATGGTCGCGCAACGCCTCGATCAGACGAAGCGTGCCGATGGCCACGATTTCGGCCGTGTATTCGGGAATCTCGAACGAGACCTTGACATGGCTTTGCGCGCCGAGATTGTAGACCTCGTCGGGATCGACCGCTTCGAGAACGCGCCGCAAGCCGGTACCTTCATGGAGATCCCCGTAATGGAGGGTGAGCTGAACGCCGTTCTGATGCGGGTCGCGGTAGAGATGATCGATGCGCTCGGTGTTGAAAAGGCTCGCCCTTCGGATGACGCCGTGAACCTCGTACCCCTTCCGCAGCAGAAACTCGGCGAGATAAGACCCGTCCTGGCCCGTGACACCCGTGATCAGAGCGCGTTTTGCCATACGCTTTTATAGCACAACCAATGATCGAATGATCAATAGTTATTCTACGAAAGGTGTCTGAAAGCGCCTGCAATCGCCCCGCCCTCCGGCAGGCGGGTCTCTTGCGGCGCTCCGGCCGATTTGCCATCTTCGGCCGCGATGCGCGAAAAGCGGGAGAAAAGGCGGAGATGGTTCGGTTCGGGATCGGTCAAGGGGTTGCGCGTTTCGAAGACCCGCGTCTCCTTTTAGGGGGCGGGCGCTATTGTGACGACGTCGCTCTCCCGCGCATGGTTTTCGGTCATGTCCTGCGCTCCGCGCACGCTCATGCGCGCCTTCTCTCGCTCGATATAGAGGAAGCCGCAGCCTCGCCCGGCGTTCTTCTGGTTTTGACCGGTGCGGATTGGGAGAGTTGCGGGTGGGGCGATCTTCCGCTCGCCACCGGCATGCGCCTTCAAGACGGCACGCCCGCCCCTCGGCCGCGCTACCCGGCTCTCGCCAAAGACCGGGTGCGCTTTGTCGGCGACCCGATCGCTTTTGTCGTCGCCTCCTCTCTCGCCGCCGCAGCGGACGCGGCCGAAAAGATCGCAGTTTCCTACGAGCCTCTTGCGGCGATCACCTCGACCGCGGAAGCGCTTAGAGAGGGGGCGCCCCAGGTTTGGGAAGAGTGCCCGAACAATATCGCTTTCACCCACCGCGAAGGGAACGAAGAGGCCGCCCGGGCGGCTTTTGCCAAAGCCGCGCATATCGTCGAAGAGCGCTTTATCATCAACCGCGTCACCGCGGCGACGATGGAGCCGCGCGCGGCCGTCGGCGATTTCGACCCGGCCTCAAACCTTTACACCGTCTATACCCCCCTTCAGCGCGCTCACGCCTACCGCAGCGAATTGGCAAAAGGGGTCCTCAGGGTTCCCGAAAGCCGGGTGCGGATCATCGCCGGCGATATCGGCGGAAGCTTTGGCATGAAATCGGCGGTGATGAACGAGGTTCCTCTCGTTCTTCTCGCCTCCCAAAGGCTGAAGCGTCCCGTCAAATGGACAAGCACGAGATCGGAGGCGTTTCTTTCCGATCCTCAAGGACGCGACAACGTCACCGAAGCCGCCCTCGGCCTCGACGGCGAAGGCCGTTTTCTTGGCCTCAAGGTGAAGACGGTCGCCAATATCGGCGCCTATCCGCAGGCCGGTTCCAATGTCTTTATCGGCAATCTCGGCACCCTCTGCGGGGTTTATCGAACCCCCGCGGCCTTTGTCGAGGTCGCCGGCGTCTACACGCACACCAATCCGGTCCGGCCTTATCGCGGCAACGGCCGGCCGGAAGCGGCTTATGTGATCGAGCGTCTCGTCGACATCGCCGCCCGCGAGCTTCAGATCGATCGCATCGAACTGCGTCGGCGCAACATGGTCGCGCCCTCCGCGATGCCTTTCAAAACCGGGCTCACCTTTACCTATGATTGCGGCGAATTCGAAAAGACCCTCGACATGGCGCTCGCTCTTGCCGATACCGCGGGCTTCGAAGCGCGAAAGGCGCTCTCGCAAAGTCGCGGGCGGCTACGCGGCCTCGGCCTTTCCTATACGATCGAGCGCGCCGCAGCGAACGGCTTCGAAGCCGCCGAGATCCGCTTCGACAAAAGCGGCACGGTGACCCTTCTTTCCGGCTCGATCAGCAATGGCCAAGGCCACGAGACGATCTATAAGCAGATCCTTGCCGAGCGCCTCGGCGTCTCTCCCGACGAGATGCGCTACATCGCGGGCGATACCGACAAGGTCGCGCTCGGGGAGGGAACCGGCGGTTCGCGCTCGGCCGCTCTCGGAGGCTCGGCTTTCGCCGTCGCTTGCGACAAGGTCATCGCCAAGGGCAAAAGCGTTGCCGCCGCGATCCTCGGCGTCGAGCGCGCCGAGATTGCGTTTGCCGAAGGCGTTTTCTCGGCCTTGCGCAAAAACCGCACCCTGTCTATCGGCGAAGTCGCGGCCGCCTCTTTCGATCCGAAGAACCTTCCCGAAGGGATGGAGCCGGGGCTTATCGCGGGCGCGGTCTTTACCGCCAAGGTCGCCAATTATCCGAACGGCTGCCACATCTGCGAACTCGAAATCGATCCGGAAACGGGGCAGGTCTTTCTCGATCGTTACAGCGTCGCCGACGATGTCGGCACGGTCCTCAACCCTCTTCTCCTCGAAGGGCAGATCAAAGGCGGGATCGCCCAGGGCGCGGGGCAGGCGCTGATGGAGACGATCCGTTTCGAGCCGCAGACGGGCCAGCTTCAGACCGGTTCCTTTATGGATTATGCGATGCCTCGGGCGGGGGATCTTCCGGCGATCCACTGCACCGACAATCCGGTGCCGACGAGAACCAACCCTTTGGGGGTCAAAGGGGCGGGCGAGGCCGGCAACGTCGGCGCTTTGCCGGCGGTCGCGAACGCCCTCCTCGATGCGCTTTCTCCTTTCGGCATACGCCAGATCGAGATGCCGGCAACCGCGGAGAGCATCTGGCGGGCGCTTCGGCGCCGGCCGTGAGGGGTCGGGCTTTCCGCCGCGGGATCCTGCGGCAAACTTCCTCGAGCCGCGGTTTTTGAGGAGGGAGGGTGAGAGGGGCGACGAAGAGCAGTGAGGCCTTCGGAGAAGAGGCTCTCGACGAGCGCAGGGTCCTCTGCGCTCTCAACCGTTTGGGGCTCGCCGGAAAAGGCGAAAGGCCGCTCTGCCGGCCTCTTCCGGGAGGGGTGTCATCCGACATCTGGCTTGTTGAACTCGGGGCACGGCGGTTTTGTTTGAAGCGCGCCTTGCCGCGCCTGCGTGTCGCCGAACTGTGGGAGGCGCCGGTCGAAAGGAACGCTTACGAATGGGCGTGGTTTGAAACGGCGGGCGCCATCTGCCCCGATGCGGTCCCTCCTCTTCTCTGCCATGACG
>JAJYIC010000091.1:0-3347 GCA_021790295.1 Pseudomonadota bacterium
CGCCTGGCGGATCCACCAGGTCGCATAGGTCGAGAACTTGTAGCCGCGCCGGTACTCGAATTTGTCGACCGCCTTCATCAGCCCGATATTGCCTTCCTGGATGAGATCCAGGAATTGGAGACCGCGGTTCGTGTATTTCTTGGCGATCGAGATGACGAGGCGCAGATTGGCCTCGACCATCTCCTTCTTGGCCCGGCTCGCCTCGCGCTCGCCGCGTTGAACGGTTTGCACGATGCGGCGGAATTCCGGGATCGGCAGCTTGGTTTCGCTGGCGATTGCCGCGATTGCCGCGCGATGCTTCGCAATTTCCGTCCCGTGCTTCGCGACGAGTACCTCCCAGAGAGGATTGCGGAGCTCCGCGACGCGCGCGGTCCAATCGGCCGTCAACTCGTTGCCATGATGCTGGACGAGAAAATCGTGCCGTTTGATGCCGACCGTTTCGGCGAGACGCAAGAGACTGCCCTCGCCCGCCAAAAGCCGGCGGTTGACGCCGTAAAGCTGGTCGACGAGTTCTTCGAGCCGGGTATTGTTGAAACGCACCCGCTTTACAGTGTCAACGATCTCCCCCTTCAGCTTGTCGTAGCGGCGTTCGACCGGTCGCGGCGCGGGTTCGCCCTTCGACAACGCGGCAAGACGGTGCTCCTGGAGGCGATGGACCCTTTTGGAGAGTTCGGCGATGGCCTCGAACCTCGCGAGAACGCCCGGCTTCAGTTGCGCTTCCATGGCGGCGAGAGAGATCGAATTTTCCTCGATCTCAGGCTCCTCGACCGCAAGCTCGCTCTCGATCGCCGCGATCGGGTCATCGCCATCCGCAGGCTCGGCTTCGGCGGCGCTCGCCACCGCCTGCTCGAACGCGCCGCCGCCATAGGTGGCGTCGAGGTCGATAATGTCGCGCAACAGGAGCTTTCCCTCACTGAGCCCGTCGCGCCAGCCGATGATGGCGCGGATCGTCAGAGGGCTCTCGCAGATGCCGCCGATCATCATCTCGCGCCCGGCCTCGATGCGTTTGGCGATCGCGATTTCGCCCTCGCGCGACAACAGCTCCACCGAGCCCATCTCGCGCAGATACATGCGCACGGGGTCGTCGGTGCGCCCGACATCGTCGTCATCGAGATTGCCGCGCGGCTCGCCGTCTCCCTCTTCGCTCTCGGCGGCGCTCGGCTCTTCGCTCTCCTCGGCCTCGACCAGATTGATCCCGAGCTCGGAAAGCATCGTCATCGTATCCTCGATCTGCTCCGAGGACATCTGGTCCGCCGGCAGCGCGGCGTTCAACTCGTCATAAGTGAGATAGCCGCGCTCTTTGCCCCGCGCCAACATGCGTTTGATGGCGGCGGCGAGAGTATCGAGCAGAGGCGCATCCTCCCGCGTTTCCACTACTTCGGCTGTGCTGGCCGCTTTGCTCGCCATTCGCTTATCCTTGAATCCATGATCCGGCCGCCGCGAGGCTGCGCCACCGCAGGCAACGGAAATCTCTCACCCAAAATGGTTGCGCGTTAAAGCGCATCGCTTAGAAGCCCTCTTCCTCGATGTGAGGCGGTTGCCGCAGCAGCCGCTCGCGCGCGGCCAAGAAGCGTTCTTGCCAGCTCTCCGGGGAATCTTCGCTCAGGATTCCGCTTGCAACCTCGGCCAACCCTCTTTGGCCTCCTGCCGCCAGCATTCCGATTACGTGATCCCATGCGCGGCGCGCGGTAGCGCCATCGCTCTTCCGAACCAAAACGTCACTATCCACCGAGCGCTTGAGGAGCCTTTCGACGGTCGCCGCGAGCCCGCAGCGCACAAGGTGTTGCTGCAACCCCCGAGCGTCAAGGCCCGGATGCGACGCATCGGTTTCTAAAATCGCATGACGAAGACTGTCAAGCTCGCCGTCTCGCAAATCGAGCCCGGCGAACTCTCCGCCGACCTCGGCGATCAGCTCGGGAAAATGGAGAAGAATGCAAAAGAGGATCTCCCTTTGAACATTCTCGGGCGGTCTGGGGGGCGCCTCCGGTCCGTCCCGCACAAAGCCGGGCCGTCCGCGCGCCGCCGGCGCGCCGCGCCAAGCCGGTCCAATGGGCGACGCACGCAAAGACCGGCCCAAAGCGTAAAGCCTTTCGCGGATGAACTCCCGGTACTGCTTTTGCACTCTGCGATCGGCGATGAGGGCGACCTCTTCTTCGAGGGCGCGTTCGAGTTCGGCGCGGCGCTCGGGCGTATCGAGAGGCCCAGCCGCGCTCTTCATCTCCCACAACATGTGCGAGAGCGGTTGCGCGGCGGCGAGGACTTCTTCGAAAGCGGCGCGCCCGCGCAAACGGATGAGCGAATCCGGATCTTCCCCGGACGGGAGCGCGGCAAAGGAAAGGCTTTGTCCCGGCCGCAAAAGGGGAAGCGCGCGGCGCAAGGCTCTCCCTGCCGCGCGCCTGCCGGCGCTGTCGCCGTCGAAGCAGAGGATGGGCTCGGGCGAAAGGCGCCACAGGAGCGCCAGCTGATCCTCCCCGAGCGCCGTGCCGAGAGGGGCGACCGCGGCAGGAAAGCCGGCGCGGTGGAGGGCGATCACATCCATATAGCCTTCGCCGACGAGAAGCCTTTTCGGACCCTCCTCCCGGCGCATCGCAGCGGCCGCTTGCGCCCAGCCGTAAAGGACGCGCCCTTTCTGAAAAAGCGGGCTTTCGGACGAGTTCAGATATTTCGGCCCTGCCGAAGACCCCGATCGCGGGTCTTCCGCCGCGATCAGCCGCCCGCCGAAAGCGATGACCCGGCCGCGCCGGTCGCAAATCGGAAAGACGATCCGCTCGCGAAAATAAGTGAAAACTTCCCCGGAAGGCCCTTCGGAGCGGCGCAAAACCCCGGCTTCGATCAGAAGCGGCTCGGGGAAATCGCGCTGAAGCGCCCGCGAAAGCCCGCCTCTTTCGGCAGGCGCCCAGCCGAGGCGGAAATTCCTTATCGTCCCCTCGTCGAGCCCTCGCTTTTCGAGATAGGCGCGCGCGGCCTTGCCCGAAGCGCCCCAAAGCGCGCTTTCGTAATAGGCCGCGGCCGCCTCCAAAGCCTCCAAAAGGGTTTTTTGCCGTTGCGCGGCTTCCCGCTCCTGCGGGCTCGCGCGCGGCATCTCGAGCCCCGCCTCCTGGGCGAGCCTTTCCACCGCCTCGATAAAATCGAGCCTTTCGGCGCGCATCAGAAAACCGATCGCATCCCCATGGGCGCCGCAGCCGAAGCAATGAAAAAACCCTTTGTCCTCGACGAGGAAAAAGGAGGGCGTCTTTTCGTGGTGGAACGGGCAAAGGCCGGCCAATTCGCGCCCTTTGCGTTCGAGCTTGACGCGCCGCGCGACAAGCCGCGAAAGCGGCACCCGCTCTCTCAACTGGTCGAGAAAT
>JAJYIC010000091.1:3357-8572 GCA_021790295.1 Pseudomonadota bacterium
TCCTCGGACTGGCCGGAGCCGTGCTGGGCGTGCCGGTGGCGGCCGTGATCCTGGTCCTGATAGAAAACCTCTGGCTCCCGTTCATCGAGGGCCGTCCCGTCAAGGGCTCAGCCCCCGGAGCCGAGAAGCCGGCGCAGGATCGCGCTCGCTTCCGCGAGATCGATCGCCCCGGCATGACGCTCTTTGAGGAAGGCCATCACCCGGCCCATATCCTTGACGCCCATCGCCCCGAGTTCGGCGATGGCGGCCTTCGCCCGTTCCTCCGTCTCTTCGGGGCCAAGCTGGCGCGGCAGAAAGCTTTCGATCACGACGATCTCTTGCCGCTCTTTCGCCGCGAGGTCTTCTCGCCCGCCTTTTTCGAAAAGCCCGATCGCTTCCCGGCGTTGTTTGATCATGCCTTGCAGCATGCGCAGGATTTCGGGATCGCTCAGCGCTTTGCTCCCGCCTTCTCCGCGGCGGGCGACGTCATGTTCCTTGAGCGAAGCGAGGATGAGGCGCACGGCCGAAACGGTCCCGGCGTCGCGGGCCTTCATCGCCCCTTTGAGCCGCTCGGCGATGGCCTCTCGCAACATCGGCGCGCCCCCTTTTTCGGCCCGGGCGCGAGCCTATTCTTTTTTTGCTCCGGCGACAATCGCGAGAACATCTCCTAAGGTGTTGAAACAACGAAAAGTTTAAAAGCGCTCAGGGTTGACGATCGAAGCGGGAAACGCTATTCGTTGGCAAAGGCACGGCGTGCCGCCTGCGCGGCTCGAACCTCGGCGGCAAGCCGTGCGTTCTCTAAAAACAGGATTTCGTTCTTTGGCGAGCGAACTCGAGACGGCGGAACAGAGGCGCCGGCCGCCCGACTGCAACGCAGCCCTTGTTCTTGCGGACGGCAGCGTCTTCTGGGGCGAGGGCGTCGGCGCCTGCGGCGCGGCGGTAGGCGAAGTTTGTTTCAACACCTCGATCACCGGCTACCAGGAAATCCTCACCGATCCCTCTTACGCCGGCCAGATCATCACCTTCACCTTTCCCCATATCGGCAATGTCGGAGCCAATCCCGAGGATGTCGAGGCGGAAAAGCCGGCGGCCCGCGGTCTGGTCTTGCGCGAACGGGTGAGCGCCCCTTCGAACTGGCGGGCTTTCGAACCTTTAGAGCGTTGGCTCGAAGGGCATGGGCTCGTCGGCATTTGCGGGGTCGATACCCGGCGTCTGACGCGCCGCATCCGCGACCGCGGGCCTCCAAACGGGGTCGTCGCCTATCGCCGCGACGGCGAACTCGACATCGACGCGCTTCTCGCCGAGGCGCGCGCTTGGCCGGGGCTCGAAGGGATGGATCTCGCGCTCTCGGTCAGTTGCCGCGAGCCTTACGCGTGGGACGAGACGATATGGCGCCCGCACAGGGGCTTCGGGCGGCAAGAGGCTGAGGGCCATCATGTCGTCGCCATTGATTACGGCCTCAAACGCAATATCTTGAGGATGCTTGCCGAACACGGCTGCCGCGTCACCGTCGTCCCGGCGGGCACGAGCGCGCAAGAGATCGAGCGCCTTTCCCCCGACGGCATCTTTCTCTCGAACGGTCCCGGAGACCCGGCGGCGACGGCCGCCTATGCCGTGCCGGTTTTGCGCCGGCTTCTCGCTCTCGGAAAGCCGCTTTTCGGCATCTGCCTCGGGCATCAGCTTGTGGCTCTCGCGCTTGGCGGGAAAACAACAAAGATGACGCGCGGCCATCGCGGCGCCAATCACCCGGTCAAGGAGCTGGTGACCGGAAGGGTCGCGATCACCAGCCAAAACCACGGTTTTGTCGTCGATCCGAAAAGCCTGCCGGAAAGCGCCTCTGCGACCCATGTCTCGCTTTTCGACGGGACCAACGAAGGCCTTTCGATCCCGGGGGCAAGGATCTTCTCGGTGCAGCATCACCCCGAAGCCAGCCCCGGGCCTCAGGATAGCCATCCCCTTTTCGCGCGCTTTGTCGCCCTCATGGACGAGCTTGCGGAGGACAATGCCTAGGCGCAGCGACATCAAGAGCATCCTCGTCATCGGCCCCGGACCGATCGTCATCGGCCAGGCGTGCGAGTTCGACTATTCCGGGACGCAGGCGCTCAAAGCCCTCAAAGCCGAAGGCTACCGCCTCGTTCTCGTCAATTCGAACCCGGCGACGATCATGACCGATCCCGAACTCGCCGACGCCACTTATATCGAGCCGATCACCCCCTCGACCGTCGCCAAGATCATCGCCCGCGAACGGCCGGATGCGCTTCTGCCGACGATGGGCGGCCAGACCGCGCTCAATGTGGCGATGGCGCTCGCCAGAGAAGGCGTTTTGCGGGAATTCGCGGTCGAACTGATCGGAGCGAACGAGGAGGCGATCGAAAAGGCCGAAGACCGGCAGCTTTTCCGCCAGGCGATGGAGAGGATCGGCCTTGCGACGCCGCGGAGCCGTCTCGTCGGCTCTCTCGAGGCCGCGCTCGAGGCGCTCAAAGCGATCGGCTTGCCGGCGATCGTCAGGCCCTCTTTCACCTTGGGCGGGACCGGCGGCGGGGTCGCCTACGATATCGCCGAGTTCGAAGAGATCGTGACCGGCGGGTTGCGGATTTCGCCGGTAAAGGAGGTTCTGATCGAGGAGTCGGTCCTCGGCTGGAAAGAGTACGAAATGGAGGTGGTTCGCGACCGCGCCGACAATTGCATCATCGTCTGTTCGATCGAAAACATCGATCCGATGGGCATCCACACCGGCGATTCGGTTTGCGTCGCTCCGGCTCTCACCTTGACCGACAAGGAATACCAGGTGATGCGCAACGCCGCGATCGCGATCCTGCGCGAAATCGGCGTCGATACCGGCGGCTCGAACGTCCAGTTTGCCGTCAACCCCAAAGACGGGCGTCTCCTCGTCATCGAGATGAACCCGCGCGTCTCGCGTTCTTCGGCTCTGGCCTCGAAAGCGACGGGCTTCCCCATCGCGAAGGTCGCCGCGCGCCTTGCCGTCGGCTACACCCTCGACGAGCTTCTGAATGAGATCACCGGCGTCACCCCCGCCTCCTTCGAGCCGACGATCGACTATGTCGTCACCAAGATGCCGCGCTTCACCTTCGAGAAATTTCCCGGAGCCGAGCCCCTTTTGTCGACCTCGATGAAATCGGTCGGCGAGGCGATGGCCATCGGCCGCAATTTCGCCCAATCGGTGCAAAAAGCCTTGCGCTCTCTCGAGATCGGCCTCGACGGTTTCGACGAGGTCGCGATCGAAGGGATCGAAAGCGCGGGCAAGGAGGCGGTCAAGGCGGCTCTCGCCAAACCCTCTCCCGATCGTCTTCTGCTCGTCGCACAGGCGTACCGCTCAGGGCTTTCGACCGCCGAGGTCCACGACGCCTGCCGTTTCGACCCGTGGTTTCTCGAACAGATCCGCGACATCGTCCTTTGCGAGGAAGAGGTGCGGCGCCGCGGTCTGCCGGGGGATGCGACGGCTTTCCTGCGCCTCAAACAGATGGGGTTCTCGGATGCGCGGCTCGCCGCTCTTGCCGCCAAAAAAGAGGAGGAGGTAACCGCTCTGCGCCACGGCCTCGGGCTTCGCCCGGTCTATAAGCGCATCGACACCTGCGCCGCCGAATTTTCCTCTCTCACCCCTTACATGTATTCCTCTTACGAAGGCGACGGCGTCAATCCGCCCGAATGCGAGGCGGAGCCCTCCGAACAGAGGAAAGTGGTGATCCTCGGCGGAGGGCCGAACCGGATCGGGCAGGGGATCGAATTCGATTATTGCTGCGTCCACGCCGCCTACAGCCTCAGAGAGGCCGGCATCGAGACGATCATGATCAATTGCAATCCCGAGACCGTCTCGACCGATTACGACACTTCGGACCGCCTTTATTTCGAACCTTTGACCGCGGAAGACGTGGTCGAAATCGTCCATGTCGAAGAAAGCCGCGGCAATCTTCTGGGGCTCATCGTCCAGTTCGGCGGCCAGACTCCCTTGAAGCTTGCCTCGGCGCTCGAACGGGCGAAGATCCCGATCCTCGGAACCTCGCCCGACGCGATCGACCTTGCCGAAGATCGCGACCGTTTCCAGAAGATGATTGCAAGGCTCGGCCTTTCCCAGCCGGAAAACGGTTCGGCCCACTGCCCCGCCGAAGCCGAGGCGGTGGCGCGCGCGATTGGCTACCCGGTCCTGATCCGCCCTTCCTATGTTCTCGGCGGAAGGGCGATGGAGATCGTCCACGACGCCCTCTCTCTCAACCGTTATATGCGTCGCGCCATGAGCGCTTCGGGCGCAGGCCCGGTCCTCATCGACCGCTATTTGCAGGACGCCATCGAGGTCGATGTCGATGCGGTCGCTGACGGCGAAGAGGTCGTCGTCGCCGGGATCATGGAGCATATCGAGGAGGCCGGCATCCATTCGGGCGACAGCGCCTGTTCGCTGCCTCCTTACAGCCTCGGCAAAGAGACGATCGCGGAAATCGAACGCGAAACGCGGGCGCTCGGCCGCGCCCTCGGCGTCGTTGGCCTGATGAACGTGCAATATGCGGTCAAGGACGGGGAAGTGTACGTTCTCGAAGTCAACCCGCGCGCTTCGCGCACCGTCCCCTTTGTCGCCAAGGCGACGGGGAGGCCGATCGCCAAGATTGCGGCGCGGGTGATGACCGGAGAAAAGCTCGCCGGCTTTGCCTTCGATGGGGGTCTCGACAACGCCCATGTCGCGGTCAAGGAAGCGGTCTTCCCCTTCGCCCGCTTTCCGGGGGTCGATCTGATCCTCGGTCCGGAGATGAAATCGACCGGAGAGGTGATGGGTCTCGACCATGATTTCGGCCGCGCCTTCGCCAAAAGCCAATTGGGGGGCGGCACCGATCTGCCGCTTCAGGGGAATGTCTTCGTCTCGGTGCGCGACAGAGACAAGCAGGCCTTGATCGAGCCTTGCCGGCAACTCGTGGCGCAGGGCTTCGGGCTGGTCGCGACTTCCGGCACTGCCGCCGCCCTTGCCGCGGCAGGCTTGCCGGTCAGCGCCGCCAACAAGGTGCGCGAGGGACGCCCGCACATCGTCGACCGCATGCTTTCGGGCGATATCCAGCTCGTCTTCAACACCACCGAAGGGGCGCAGGCGATCGCCGACAGCTTTAGCATTCGGCGCACGGCGCTGCTTTACGGGATCCCCTATTACACGACCGTTGCCGGGGCGCGCGCGGCGGTGCAGGCGATCATTGCGCTCAAGGCCGGAAACCTTGAAGTCGCCCCTTTGCAATCCTAC
>JAJYIC010000092.1 GCA_021790295.1 Pseudomonadota bacterium
CCCGCCCCAGTGTTGGAGGAGAGCCCGGCCGTCTCCGACGGCGAGCCGAGGCCGGCGCCCGTTCCCGGAACTCCGGCGCCGCTCGAAAGGCCCCCGGCCGGGCCGGCCGGGCTCGGCGCGCCGGCGGCGCCGGCCGTTCCCGTGGTTCCCGCGGCCCCCGCGGTTCCCGCAGCCGGCCCCGCGGTCATCGCCGCCGCCTCGAAGCCCGGAGCCGTCTTGCCGGGAGCCGGCCGCTTTGCCGTCACATGTTCGGGGGTAAACGCCTGTTGCAAAAGATATTCGAGATCGCTGGCTTGGCCGTTCTGCACGTAATAGACATGCCAGTTGCGGGCCGTGGCCTTTTCGACCCCGTGGGCGAGCCTCAACACCCGCCTTGCCGCATCGATGTAACGCGGTTGTGATGAAATGACGAGGACGGCGTTGACCCGGTCCATGGGCAAGACCTTGACGACACTCGCCAATGCCCCTCCGGGTTCGGCCTGAAGCACGGTCGCGATATCGCGCGCGAGCTTTTCCGGCCCTTCGTCCCCGGCCGGGAAAAGGGCGTAGGACTGGCCGGCGAGGACATCGATATCGAAAGCGCGGATCAGCCGCACGATCGCCTGGCGGCTCGCCACATCGCCGCTGACGATGAGAGCGTTGCCCATCGGATCGGGGGTGATCTTGGCGTTGCCGGCAAGATAGGGAGCGAGCGCCTGGGCGAGTTGCGGCGCCGAGGCGTACCGCAAGGCCACGACCTCGGTTCCGGCGCCGAGAGGCCCCGTGCCGCTGACCGGGTTGACGACGGCGCCCGCGGCGAGAGGCATCACCCGGTAAAGCCCGTTTTCGTCGATGACGGTCGCGCCGTTCTGGTTGAGCAAGGTCTCGAGAGTCGGCAAAAGCGCCGAACGCGGCAGCGGTTTTCCCGTCTGCACGGACGCCGTTCCCTTGATCGCAGGATCGATCGTGTAGTTGACCTTCAAAAGCTTGCCGAGGATCGTGCGCGCGATGACGCGGATGTCGGTATCGAGAAAGTCGAGGGTCACCGCTCCCTTCTCCGCTGCAGGCGGCGCGGGGCTTGGCTTAAGTTGCGGCCTTTGCGGCGGGCGGGCGGCGACAAACGCATGCTGGCGGCTGAAATCATTGGGGATGGTGCCGCTCACCCGGGGCGTGGCCGGCTGCAGCCGCGCGGGCTCCGACAGCGGTTGCAACCGCGGTGGCGGCGGCGCTTTCTGGCAGGCGGCGAGAAGGCCGAGCGCCAAAGCCAGCGCGAGAGCAGAAGAGAGCGGCCTCACCATCATCGCGCTCGCCACGGTTGGGGCCGCGCCGGGGGCGGCTTCGGCAAGACGTAAGGCGGTGGCGGCCGTTTCCCCGGGGCGGAGAAGGCCTCTTTGCCGACCCGTGCAGGGGCGGGGAACGCGGCCGGCAACGGCGGGCGCGCAAGGACTCGATCCGATTTTGGCGCCAGCATCCGCATCCCCCCTGCGCCGCGCAAGGCGACGGCGCCCGGCGTGCTCTTCTCGATACGCCATCCGCTTACGCTGTCGCCTTCGGTCAGGGCAAGAGGTCTTTTCCCTTTTACCGCAAAAATGGCAAGGCGCAGCCCTTGCCGCGTGACAATGCCGGTAAGCCGCGCATCAGCGAGAGCGGATCCCTCTTTGGTCCCGGCGCCGGCGGAGACATCGGGCCGCCGCGAAGGGCTGAAAAGGGGCCGCGCGAGGATCGCCCTGACAAATGATTCGCGGCGCCCTTTCCGCTGCGGCCGCGTGGCCGGAGCCGCCGGGCGCGGATGCGCGGCCGCGATCGCCGTCTTTTCGGCGGGGTTCCCCTCGACCTCGAAAAAGATGACGGCGGCGAACAGTATCGAAAGCGAGAGGAGAATCGAGATCGCGAGGCGGTGGTTCATGGCTTTTTGCTCGCCTCGGTCGTCCTGCTGCGAAACCCATAGACGTTGAACGAGGCGTTGAGCGCCAGCCGGTTCTGGCGGCCGCGAGGCAGCACCATGCCGTGGATTTGCAGATCGTCGATGACGAGAGGCGGGCTGCTGCCTTCGAGCGCGGCGAGAAGCTTTACCAGGGTCTGGTAACCGCCGCTCAGAACCACCCTCAGACCGATGCGGCGATAGGGTCCGACGGCTTTTGCCGGCAGGCTTTCGGTGCTGCCGACATTGGCCCCGGAGGCTGCCGCAAGCGCATCGATGCGGCTTTCGAGATTGGCGGAGGCGATGGCGTCGCTGGCGCCATCGAGAGTGATCTTCCTCGCGCCCGCACCCGCGGCGAGCGCGGCAAGCCGCGCCCGCAAAGCCGGCACCGCGGCGGCGGCGGCGCGGAGCCGAGGCGCCAGCATCAGGCGATCATCGAGAACCGCCGTGCGCTCTCGGTAAAGGCCGATGAGCGGCGCCGCGACCAAGAGATACGCGGCCGCCAACACGAGGACCAGAAGCAATGCCGCCAAAAGCCGGCCCGTCCGTCCGTTCGGCAAAACCAGGGGGGAGATTACGGCGCCACCTCCGCGACAATCGTAAAGGCATCGACATGGAGCATCGTCAGATGAGTGACGGGCGCCCCAAAGGCCGGATTGCGGAACTCTTTGGAAGCCGCAAGCGCGCCGATCAGTCGAGCGGCGGCGCCCGAACGGCCGGCCAAGGTCACCTTCCCCTTCCGCAATATAAGCTCCGTCAGATAGGTGTCGTCGGGGAGGATCCGGGTTGCCGCCGACAGCACTTCGAGAGGCCGGCCCGCTTGTTCGCGCTCTCGCGCGACCAGACCGAAACCGCCCGACAGGCGATCGATCCCCCGGCGCAGCTTTTCCGCCTCGGCGGCGCCCGCGCGACCCGCGGCGAGGGTGCGATCGACCGCGGCAAGGGCGAGGCTTTGGCGCAGGAACGGGATTCCCGCCGCAGAGAGCGCAAGAAGAAGGCAGATCCCCGCCGCCCAACCAAGGGCGCGGGAGGAGGAGTGAGCAAAGCGGCCGCCATTGCCGTCGAGCGGCAGATAGCCCTCCTCATCGCCTCCGGCGATCTCCGCACGCCGAGGTTCGAGCCCGTTTTCAGCAAGAACCGAAACGAGAGGCGCGAGAGCCGCCTTTGGCACAAGCAGCAGGCGAACCGAAAGCCGCCCCCCTTCGCGGCTCTCGATACGTCGGCTCCAATAAACCTCCTCCGCCGAGAACGGCGTCTCGCGGTCCATCTCGAAACCGAGAACGCTGTCGAGATCGCGTTCGGCGGCCGCCGGAAGGACCACGCTTTTCGTCAGAATCTCGCTTTCTTGAAGGCGCAGCACGACCGCTTTCCCGGAGGCGCGCGGCAGCGCCGCAAGAGCGCTCGCGGAAAGGCCGAAACGGCCGAGAGGCGCTTCTTTCCCGCCCCGGCGCAAAGCCACCGCGACCGCTTCGACGCCCCCTTCGAGCCCCCCGATCGGGCTGACGACCAAAGCGTCTCCCGCCTTCGCTCCCATTCCCCGCAACCGCTGCGGCAGGAGTTCGCGGAGCTGTTCGAGCCACCAGGATAAGAACTGACGCAGCATCTGAACGAACGGATGAGCCTCTAGCGCCCCTTCCGGAACCCCCTCCCGCCGGAGAGCCCGGAGGAGAGCGCGAACCTCTTCCTCAACCCCCCTCCAAACCCCAAGTTGGCGTCTCGAATATGGCCCAAAGAAGGCAATCCTTCCAGGGCGAAAGCGCGAGCCTCAGAGCGTCGACGCGACGATCAAATCGGGCCAATGGCGGGGGTCGCCCTTGGCGAAGACGAGGCGCACGCGGATGAGGAGCGGAATGCCGGGGCCGTGCCAACGCGAAAGCCAGGTCGGAGCCTTGAAGGGGCTCGGAGGGCCCCAATAGGCAAGTTCGAGGTCCGCGAGCTTGCGCACGAGAACGGTTTCTTGCGGCCCGGGCGGCACCCGCAACAGCTCGTGCCGGTGCGGCGCCCAGAGAAGCACCAGGCGGCCGCGCAAAAGCTCGAGCCTCATGTCGGCGCGTCGGGTCGTCCCGATCCCCGTCGGCATATCGCCGACAAAGGTGAAGCGATGAGCGCTGCCTCTGACCCCGCGGCGGCCGGCAGCGCCCGAGGCAAAGCCGCCGGGGGAAACTTGCGGGATCGCGGTCAAAATCTCGCGCAGGCTGCGCGCCGCCGCATCGAGCTCTTCGGTCTTGGCGACTTCGCGGCGTTGCGCACGCCATAGTCCAAGCGCCGCATGCACCCCCGCCGAAAGACCGACGACGAGAAAACCGAGAATGAGGAGGGCGATCAGGATCTCGAGCAAGGTGAAACCGCTGTCGCGGCGAAATCGGCGCCTGTCCCCCATTCCCGTCCTCACCGCGGCGCGGCCGTCGTGCCGAGGCGGCGCGTCTCCAGAACCACCCGTCTCGTTTTCCCGCCCTCTTTCCACGAAACCGCAACCTCGACATCGTAAAGCGTGGTGGTCACCAGAGAGGCGCCGTTGGCCGAAACCTGTTGGCGGGAGGCGAGAGGGCGAATCTTGAGTCGCCAGCGAAACCCGCCGCCGTCGTTCCCTTGCGAAACGCCAGCGATAAGGCCGACATCGCGCCCGATCGCCGCCAGATGAGATTGCGCCCTTTCGAGCGCCTCTTCGGCCTTTTGCGCATTGTCGCTGGCGTAAAGCCCGGTGCTTCCGGCGCGGAAGAGAACGGCCAAGGCAAGGCCGGCGATAAAAAGAGCGACCACCACTTCGAGGAGCGTAAAGCCCGCCTCGCGGCGGAAGAGCCAAAGCCTTCTCTTCGGCGCGAGAGCGCAGGGGCGCCGCGGTCTACTGCCCATCGGCGATTCTCACCCGCCCGGTCAGCCAATTGACGCCGACCGCCACCTTCCGCCGTCCTTCGGCGAGAACGATGCGCCCGCCGGTGGAGCTGCCGTCGGGATTGAAACGGATGGCGCCTCTCGTCTTCCCGATCCGCCCGCCGGCAAGGGTCAAAAGCGCGATCGACATGCGTCCCGGAAGAGTGTGAGGAGCCCCCCCGCCGATACGGTAGCGATGGCCTTCGAGATCGATGACAAAAAAGACCGGCCGGTTGCGGGCGATCGCTTCGGATCGCGCGAGGCGCAACTCGGACGCCAGCGTCTCCGAGGCTGTCTTGAGGCTCAAAGCGCTGCTCCACGGCGCCTTGTACCCGAGAAAGAGAGCCAAGGCGAAACCGATCACCGCCAGAGCGACGAGAAGCTCGATCAAGGTAAATCCGCGGCCGAAACGATCCGCAGGCACGCCCCTCAAAAGAGGCTCGGGCTCACGAGACGAGCTCATTGAGGCTCAGCATCGCCGTCACGAGGGCGCTGATGATGCCGGCAACGATCAGCCCCATCGTGATCGTGATCGCCGGGACGGCGAGGGCGACGAGACGCTGCATCATCAATCGCGCCTGCTCGTCATGGATGTCGGCGGCTTTGAGCGCCATCGGCGCAAGTTGGGCGGCTTCTTCGCCAAGCTGCAAAAGGTGGATCGTGCGCGCCGGCAAAAGCCCGCTTGCAGCGAGAGAGCGCGCCAGCCCCGCGCCCCCTTTGGCGGCGAGCGCCGCCTCTTCGACCGCCGCCGCAACCGCGAGATTGCCGAGCGCGTCCTTGGCGATCCCGAGCGCGGGAATAAGCGGCATGCCGTTTTGCAAAAGGCTGCCGAGGGTGCGCGTCAGCCGCGCGGCGACCGTCTCGCGCAAAAGAGCGCCGACGACCGGCACAGAGAGAAGAATGCGGTCCGCCTTCAAACGGTAATTCGGCCGCGCGAGGAGTTGGCGGGCGAGGAGAAGGAGAACGGCAAGAGCGATGAGAAGCCACGGGCCGGCGGCGCCGAGCCCCTCGCCAAAAGCCATCAAGATGCGCGTCGCAAGGGGAAGCTTTGCCCCGGCCTCGGCAAAAAGCGGCGTGAATTGAGGGAGAACGAATTCGAGAAGAAAGACGATCGAAAGCGCCGCCGCGACCACAAGCAGGGCCGGATAGACGAGCGCCGCACGCAGGCCGGCGCTGAGGCTCCTCTCCCGTTCCAAAAGTTCGGCGAGCCGTTCGAGCGTCGGCGCGAGCGCGCCGCCCGCTTCGCCGGCGCGCACGAGGCCGGTATAAAGGCGGGAAAAACTTTTGGGTTCGCCCGCGAGGGCCGCGGCGAGAGAGCTTCCCGCCCGCACCTTGTCGCGGATGGCGCCAAGGATCCTGCGGGCGCGCGCGTTGCCGATGTTTTCGGTGACGAAACGCAGCGCCCGGTCGAGATCCTGGCCGGCCGCGAGCATGGTCGCAAGCTCTCGCGTCACTTCGGCAAGGGTCGCCTTGTCGAGGCCGCGCGCGCCGCCGATCTCGATCTCCAGGAACGCAAGAAGACTTTTGCGCCCGCCGGCCGGTTCGGCCCGCAGAACGATCTGCCCTTGCCGTTGAAGCTTTTCGACCACGGCGCGGCGGTCGGGCGCCTCCATCACGCCATGCACGACCTCGCCGCCATTTAATGCCGACCAGCGGAACGACGGCATCGACGCCTCTCGCCGCCCTCAACTCCAAACCGGAGAGAGCCCCAACCGAGAGCCGAGGGCGCCGCCGCTCACCACAGGGGGGCCACAAGCGAAGGGAAGAAACCCGGCGCTTCTGCCGCCTTTGATCCTAGGCGGCCGGGCTTTCCCCGTCAACGCTCCCTTGCGCCTCTCGTCTGCCTTCTCCCTGCCGGCGCCTCGCCCGCGCCTCGGGAAAGGCTTCGGCGGAGCCCTCGGCTCATCGCACCGCGGTGACAAAGCTGCCCCAATTCGCGTATTGTCCGCGCGGATAGAGCCTCTGGTCCGGGATATATTCATTGGCCGTATAAAGGTAAGCGGTGTTCGGGTCGATGGCGGCGGCGCCATAATCGCCCCAACGCCCGACCCCGCCCGGGCCCGGATCGGGGCAGCCGGTAAACCCGTCATCGCTGGTACTGCCCCGGGCGGAAAGGACAATGCCGCGCCGCGGGTGGAAATTGTGGAATTCGATCACCGCGGCGCCGGGAAAGGTGCCCGAATTGGCGCCGACGATCGACATCCCGATCACCCCTTGCCCGGGGTCTTTGAGGGCGATGCTCGGGTTCGTGACGTTGTAGCCCACAGGCGGGATGACATAACCCGCCGTTATCATTTTCGCGCGGAGAGCGTTCGCCCCGAGCTTCGGCTTGGCGACAAAATAAGCGAGGACATTGCCGCTTTGCCCTTTGCCGATTTTGGCCCCGGAAGGAAGCACCGCGAAAAGGTCTTCCCCTGCGAGCACGATATTTGCCGTAAAGGCGTTGTAGCCGCCGTCGAGCTGCGGCGGCGAGGTCACGCCCTGCGACTGGCAATAGGGCCCGACGACGTTGGGTTCGGGTTCGGGCAGGGTCGCGCCATAGGCGATGCCCGGCAGGTCTGCGGTGAGGCTGGCGAGGCTTCCCGGCGCGGAGATGATCGCCCCGGTATTGGTGACGGCAATGATGCGGATGGTGGAAGAGCCGTCGATGATATTGCGCGCTTCCATCAGATATTCGGTGCCGTTGTCGGCGCTGGCGAACGGCTGGCGCCCGGCCGGAACGGCGGGCTGCACGGCAAAATCATTGCCGGTGAAACGGACGTAAGTCGTCGAGTCTCCCGCCTCGAGCTCGCTCTTGGCAAAAACATAAAGGCCGAGGCCGGCGAATTGTTCGCTATTGGCGTTGAAGAGATCGGAGGCGATAAAATAGCCGTTGGCGTCGTAGCCGGCCTGGGGAAAGTCCGCAAGGCAGTCGCTTCCGCCGCAGCCCGAAAGATCCTTGCTGAATGCGGAGGCCTGGTAAAGATTGTAGACGCCGTTGGCGTCGCTCGTTTGGCTGACGGCGATGCCGAACCCCGAAAAGCCTTCGCCAAAGATCATCATGTCGAGAAACCAGCGCTTGCTGTGGGCGTCATAAAGCACATGCGGGTCGCTGACGAGGTAAAGCGAAGGATCGAGGTCAAAAAGGCCGTACAGCGAGACCGGGCCGCCGATGACCTTGCCGCGAGTCGTGAAAAGCTGGAGGGTGACGTTGTTGACGACAAAGACGACGCCGTTTGCAACCGCCATCCCCTGGTCCGCAGGCTCGTATTCGACGCCGCTCTGAACTTTCGCCTCGGCGCCGTCCCAGAGGCCGGTGAAGCCGCCGACGCGGTGATTCCTGCGCCGCATCAGGGGAAAGGGCTTCACTCCCGCGAGATGCGGGAGAGCCGTAAAGGCCGCCGCGGCGGGAGCCGCGGTCAAGCCGCCGCGCGGCAAAGGATGAATCGGCTCTTCGACCGGTCGGTTCGGCGCTTCTGCTTCCAATGCATTGAGATTGGCCGCGCTGCTAGCAAAATCGCCGAGCGAGAGCCGCGCGCGCGGCAAAAGCGGCGCCGCCGCGGTGGCGAGAGGAAGCCCTAGCGTCTGTGCCCGCACCCCCGCCGCGCCGAGCAGAAGGATTGCGACCAATGCGGCGCCCCAATGGAGGCGAC
>JAJYIC010000093.1 GCA_021790295.1 Pseudomonadota bacterium
CGACGACGCGTTCGAAACCTTCGATGCGGCTGTCGAGAGAAAGGGTCGAGCGGCGCGCCCTGAGGTCGAGCTGCATCCAGCCGCGCCGCCTTTCGCGCTCGGTCGAATAAAAGGCGAGTTTCACGCGTTCGAGTTCGTCCCATAAAATGCGCTTCGGCCGCGCTCCGAAGGCCTCGACCATGGTCTCGCTCATCTCGATGCGGGTGAGGTGCCTGAGCGCCGTGCGCATCCCGAAAAGGGCGAAAACAGCGGCGAAAAGGCCGAGGAGGACCGCGGCTGCGGGCGCCAGAGGGACAAAGAGGAGAAGCGCCGCAAGCGGGAAAAACCCCGCCGCGGCGCGCGCATAATCGCCGAAAAGGGCGGCGGAGGGATAGGCGTGGGAACTCATCCGACCCCTCTCATCCCTGCCGCGGCGGGCGCGAACAGCTCTTTCGGTGAAAGCCAGCGCGCGCCGCGATGGAGGCGCAGCAAAGGCAAAAGCCGCGCGAGGAAAGCGTCCGTGTCGGCCGTGTGGAGAAGATGGTGCGTCAAGATGCCGATGGCGTCTTCGCGGCCGCTTCGGCGCCGCTGTTCGAGAAAGGCGCACAGGGCGGAAAGAGCGGCCTCTTCGCCGATAAAGCCGCGGCCGCCCTGCCAAGCCACGAGATCGAGATGCGTATTCTCTTGAGAAAGGCCGCAGAGCGCGCCGCGCCCGGGCCCGAAAGCGGAAATGGCGGCAATGCCGCAACCCCGCAAAAAGGGAAGTAAGCTTTTCGCAAAGCGGTTCCACGGCGGCACGAACACCTTCAAAGCGCGCTCGCCGAAGAGAAAGAGAAGGCGGTCGCGGCCCCGCGCGATCTCCGAAGAAACGAGGGCGGGCGGCCGATCCGCCGGGAATTCGCTCTTCTTCTCGCCCGCCGCGGCGCGGTTTTCGTGACGCCAGCCGTGCTGGAGGAAAAAGACCCGGGGCGCGCTCTCGCAAAGGCGAAAAAGGGAGGGCTCTGCGAAGGCCGGGATCACGGCAAGCGCGAGCGGCGCATCTCCGGGCAGAGACAAAAGCCTTGTCAAAGCCGCCGTCTCTGCCGCCGCGTCGTCATCGCGCCACCACAACTTCGCCCGTCGCCCCACTTGCGCCCAGCAATCGAGTTCCGCCACCAGATCGTCCCAGCGAGCTGCGCTCTCGTCCCGCGCGCGCAGAGGAAAAGTCATTGCGGCATGATAGCTTCGCTTGCCGCGGAACGGAATTGCCGGGAGCGAAGAGCGAGCATGCGGGCGACAATCTCTGCGCTCTTCAGGGCGCCGTCGGTGGCGATGGCAAGATCCATTTGCGGGCGCAGGGCGGCGCGCGCGATCGCCGCCCCGAGGCGCTCCGGCGTCAAGTCCTTTTCGGCGACGACTTCGACGAGCCCCAGAGAGGCAAAAATCTCGGCCCTCAGTGTCTGCTCGATTTCGCGGCCGGAGGCGAAGGGGACGACCACGGCGCGCGCGCGCGCGGCAAGGATGTCGAGCATCGTATTGTAGCCGGCCTGACTGACCGAGACCCGGCAGGCGAAAAGACGGTCCGCGAAATCTTCGCGATGGCGTTCGAGGACGACGCCTTTTTGAAGCCCGGGTTGGAGCGCCGCATACTCCTCGAGCGGCAGGTTCGCTCCGGCGAAAAGACGCCAGGGGACGCCCGACAAACAACCCTTGCGGCGCGCCTCCAAAGCCGCCCGCAAAAGGGGCCCGCCGACGGCGCCGCCGCCCGCCGAAACGACGACTTCGCCCGCGCCCAACGGCGAATTGGGCGGCAACTCTTCGCGCCCGATATAACCGGTGTAATAAAGGCGGTCGGCGATCTCGCGGGCCGCCGGAAAGCTCCGCTCCAAGGTGACGAGAGAGGGATCGGCGTGAACGAGAACGGCGTCGAACTCTTCGCGCACGCGGGCCGTGATCTCGCGACTCTTTTCTTCGCTTTGGGGCGCCACCAGGATGTCGCGGATCGAGGAGAAGAGGAGGGGGCGCGGGTTTTGCGCTCTCGCTGCGGCGATCAGGGGATCGAGTTCGAAACGAAAGGCGCGGCGCCCGAAAGGAAAGCTTTCGAGGATGAGGGCCTCAGGGCGGGCCTGCCGGTAGGCGGCGAGAAGGGCCGTGCGACGCTCGGCGCAGAGCGCCTCGCCGACTCTTTCTCCGCGCCCGTCGATAAGCGTGCGGAACGACGAATCGCCGGCCTTGATGGGAGGCAGCTGAACGACCCTTTCGGCCGCGATTTTTTCGCGGCTCGCGAGCCCTTTGCCGCCGCAAACAAGCGTCACCCGCATCCCCTCCCGCGACAACGCGCGGGCGAGACGGAGCGCGCGTTCGAGATGCCCGATCCCGAGAAGGTGCTGGACATAAAGGAGGACGGAAGGGTTCACCCGGAGAGGGCCTTGCGATCGCGCGCGCCGCCCGCGGCCCGGCGCGCCGGGATCCCCTTTAGCGAATCGGTCGCGCGGGCAAAGGGTGCGAACGCCTCTTCGAGGCGTCGCGACGCTCTTATGCAATCATGCTCGGCGCGCACCCGAGAAAAAGCCTCCCGGCCCATTCTTTCGCGTCGGGCGCGATCGAGGAGCAGGCCGCGCACCGCCGAGGCAAAGGCTTTCGCATTCGCCGGAGGGACGAGGAGGCCTGAGAGCCCCGAAGCCACGATATCGCGAACGCCGCCGAAATCGCCTGCGACGACGGGAAGGCCCGAAGCCGCGGCTTCGAGGAGGGCCATGCCGAAGGCTTCGTTGATGGCCGGCCAAACGAAGAGATCCGAGGCGGCAAGACGGGAGGCGAGCGCCTGCGACTCTAGAACGCCCGACCAGCGGACCCTTGCGGCGAGAGGGGCGAGCGCCTTCTCCACTTGCGCCCTTGCGCCGCCGTCACCCACGACTTCGAGAGACCAGGGAAGATCGAGAAGCGTTTCGAGCGCCTCGCCGAGGAGGCGGTAAGAGCGGAGCTTGTCGCCTTCGCGCATCATCGCCACCGTGATCAGCCGCGCCTCCCCGCCCTCTTGATCCGTCTTCCGGTAAAAAAGGGCGGGGTCGAGAAAAGGCTTCAAGGAGACTAAACGCGCTCCCTCCTTCAGAAGCGGCAAGACCCCTTCGCGATCGGCGGAGTTCAAAGCGATGACGAGATCGGCCCGGCGGATCGCATGCTCGGCAGCCTCGTGCCCGATCGCCCAAGGTCCGCCCGCGCGTTTGCCGGCAAAAGAGGCTTCCGCGACGACATAGGGAATGGCGAATGCCTCGGCGAGGAAAGGCCCCAGATGGTCCGGGGCCTTGTGGTAAAGGTGATAGGTGAACCAGAGTTGGGGCGCCTCTCGCGGGCGCCGGCGCCAGCGGCTCTCGAGAGCGCGCGCAAGGCTTGCGCCGACGCCCTTTAAACGCGCCTGCCGCCCAAGGTCTCCCGCGCCGTCGTAACTTCGCAAGCGCGAGGCGAGAAAAGGCGCGTGCCCCGCCTCTTCGAGGGCGCGGAAAAAAAGCTGCGCCACGCGCCGATCGCCCGAAGGAAGCGGATGATCGGGGGCCTTCAAAGGCGCGTAAAAAGCGATGCGCATCGCGTTCACTCGGCCGCGCAAAGGGCCTCCGGCAAAGGCTCCTTGAAATAGAGCACCAAAGTCTCGATCGTCGCTCTGGCGTCGAAAGAGCGGCGCACCTGCACCTCTGCCGCCACCCCGAGCCGGTTGCGCAAAAGCGGATCGCGGATGAGGCTTTCGATCGCTGCGGCAAGAAGGGCGGGTTTGCCGGGCCGCACGAGAAGCCCCGAGACCCCGTCCTCGATCAATTCAGGGATCCCCGAAAGCGCGGTTGCGACACAAGGAAGGCCTTGGCTTTGGGCCTCGACGAGGACATTCGGCAAGCCGTCGCGATCGCCGTCGGGGGCGATTTTGGAGGCGAGGACAAAGACCTGCGCTTGCCGGTAGGCGGCGAGCACTTCGGGCTGGGAACAGGGCCCGCGCCACTCGATGCGCCGATCGAGAAAAAGCCGGCGCCCGCGCCGCGCGAGCTTTTTCGCAAGAACGCCGCCGCCGATATGAACAAAACGCCAAGAGAGGTCTTGCGGCAGAAGCGCGAGCGCGTCGAGAAGATCCTCATACCCCTTTTTCTTTACGGCGCGTCCGACCGAAAGAAGGATCACCGGATCTTCGGGGTTGCCGCCGTCGCTCTCCCGAGGACGCAGAGGCGAGGGCGGAAAACGGGCAAAATCGATCCCGTGGCGGGCGAGGAGAAGGCGGCTCGAGGGCGGGGCAAAGGAGAGAAGACGCGCGCGAGCGGCGGCGTTGCAGGTGACGGCCCAGGCGGCATCGGCGAGCTTTCTCCGCGCCTCCCAAGGGGCGAGCGTCCACACGTCCTTGGCATGCGCCGAGACGCTCCAAGAGAGGCCCAGCATCGCCGCCGCATACCGGGCGACCGAGGCCGGGGTGTGGAGAAAATGGGCGTGCAGATGGCCGATCTCGCGCGGCAATTCCGCCGCCAGAACGAGCGCCTGACCAAAACGCCGCACGCGGTTGGGGCTCGGGTCGCGCCGGAGATCGGCAAGCCAGAGCCGGCGCGCCCGGCGATAAAAGGGAAGGCGACGCGCCCGCCGCCAGCTCCGCCAAAGGCGCCGCGGCTCGCGGTAAAGATATTCCGGAAGATAGAGAAGGGACGCCCTGATCAATCGGTGAACCGGATGCAAGAGCTTTTCGTTCGGGCGGCGCAAAGAGACGATCAGGATGTCGAGCCCTTTTTTTTCCAGGCCCAAAATCTCTTCGGCGATAAAGGTCTCGGAAAGACGCGGATAGCCTTTGAGGACAAAGGCGACGCGCCTCACTCCGAGGATTTGCGCCATCAGGCTTCGAGAGGCGGGGTGAGCGACAAGGACCGGGCCGGACGGCGTTCGAGCCAGCGCCTCGCCAGTCCTTTGACCCTTTCCATGCCGTTCAAGAGGCCCGGGATCAGGACGGCGGAGGGGGGCTGCTGCTGGGGCAGAAGGCGCAGCGCGGCCGCCATCCTTTCGGGGTCGCGCCCTTCTGCTTCCGTGAGCATCCGGACGAGACCGAGTTCGGCGGCGCGCCGGGCGCGGATCCATTGCTCGCGCCGGGGCGTCCTGCGCGGGACGATGACAGCCTTCTTGTCGAAAGAGAGGATCTCGCAAAAGGTGTTGTATCCGCCCATCGCGACAACCCCGGCGGCGCGGGTCAAAAGGGTTTCGATATGCGCTTCGAAAGTGATCGCACGGACGCGTTCGAGGCGGGCCGAACGGGCGGCAAAGGCGGCGCGGCGTTCGGGGAGCATAAAGGGTCCGAAAACGAGGAGCGCGGGCAGGGGCAGCGCGCGGTCGAACTCATAGGCGGCGAGCACAAGATCGATGAGGGCGTCGCCGTCGCCGCCGCCGCCGGGGGTGACGAGAAGGAACTCTCCTTCGCCGATCGCCGGGATTTCCGGAGCCGCTACGGCCGCCGGCGCCTTGCGCTCGAGATAGCCCGTATAGACGATGCGAGGAAGAACGCCGCGCGGCAGGTCGATCCCGGCAAGAGGGTCGCAAATCTGTTTGAGGCCGTAGACCCAGATTTCGTCGTAATAGGCGCCGAGCGCCGAAGCGGCGCCTTTGCGCTCCCATTCGGCTTCGAGAGCGTCGGGATCGTCGAGCACGTCGCGCAAACCGAGAACGAGGGGTACCCCGCGGCGGCGCAAAAGGTCGAGCGTTTCGCGCGCTTCTCCGCGCAGTCCGAGAGGCTCCTTGTCGACGATGAAAAGGTCGGGATCGAAAATATCGGCCGTGTGGCGTATGATCGAAGAGCGCATGCGAAGCGTCTCCTCGATGTTGATGTGCCGGTTGAGAGAGACATATTCCCCATTGCGCAGCTTGATGACTCCCGGCACGCGAACAAAATCGACGCGGGAACGAAAATCGAAACTGCCGATGATCGGCGAACCCGAGAGGATGAGGACAGAGAGTGCGGAATCGGCTTCGACGAGCGCATGGGCAATCGCCCGACAGCGGCGCAAATGGCCGAGCCCGAAGCTGTCATGGCTGTAGATCAGAACCCGCTTATGGTCGCGCCGGCGGGCCAAAGGCATTGTCTCCCGCAGATAACCTTGAGGCGACTATCGCACAGCCGCAAGCGCGGCGAAATCACGTTTTGCTGAAATCGCCTGCCGGGGGTTTCTAGGGGGATGGTCATCCGAACCGTTGAAAGGCCGGGTTTCGAGAGGCTGCGGGCGCCATTCCGCGCGGCCGTCTGCCGTTTGAAAGGCCTCGCCCCGACCCGAGAGCCCTCGCCAAAACCGGCCGGCGAAGCGCGCGTCCTCGCACCGACGATCTACCGTTTCATCCTCAGTTACAGCCTGCCGCAGCAGGTGGCGATCCTCGCTTTCACCGTGCTGTCGTTCCCTTTCCTTTATTATTCGATCGATCTTCCGAAACTGATCGTCAACAAGGCGATCGGCGGCCACGAATTTCCCCGCCCGCTGTTCGGCTGGCAATGGGGACAGACCGCCTATCTGATGGCCCTTTGCTTCATCTTTTTGGGCCTCGTGCTGATCAATGGTGCGTTCAAATATTACATCAACAGATATAGAAGCCGCCTTGGAGAGCGGATGTTAAGGCGTTTTCGTTATGACCTCTATCAAAGAATGCTTCATTTTGATTTCTCTCAATTCCACAAAACATCATCCGCCCAAATCATCCCCATGATTACCGCAGAATGCGAAGAGCTCGGCGGTTTCATCGGCGAAGCTTTTGTCACTCCTGCATTCCAGGGCGGCACGCTTCTGACGATCGTAGTCTTCATGTTCGTGCAAAACCCTCTGCTCGGCCTTGCCGCCGTCGCGCTTTACCCTTTGCAGATCTATGTCGTGCCCAAGCTGCAACGGCGGATCAACACGCTGCGGCGCAGGCGGGTGAGGGCGATCCGGCAGGTTGCCGACCGGGTCCAGGAGTCGGCGTCGGGGATCGTCGACATCATCGCCAACGATATGGCCAAGTTGCAGCTGACCGGGTTTGCGCATCTTCTCGGTACGATCTACGACATCCGTTTCGAGATCGATCGCCGGAAGTATTTCATCAAGTTCATGAACAATTTCATCGGGCAGCTTACACCGTTCTTTTTCTTCTCCATTGGCGGGTATCTTGTCATAGAAGGCCAATTGTCGTTGGGCGCTCTCGTTGCCATCCTCGCCGCCTATAAGGACCTGACGCCTCCCTGGCGCGAGCTTCTCAATTTTTACCAGGCGAAAGAGAGCGCGCGCATCAAATACGAGCAGATCATCGAACAGTTCGAACCGGGCAGGATCACGGGCGCGCGGCTTCTCGAAGAACCGGAAAAGATCCTCCCTCTTTCCGGCGATCTCGTCGCCACCAACCTTTCGCTGGTCGAAGACGACCGCAATCGCCTCCTCGACGGCGTCAGTTTTACCGCTCCGCTCTTCTCCCACATCGCCATCATCGGCCAGGAAGGCGGCGGCAAAAGCGAATTGACCGAGATTTTGGCGGGCCTCATCGAGCCTTCGAGCGGACGGGTCAGCATCGGCGGGGTCGATCTTGCTTCGCTTGCACCGGCGGCGCGCGGGCAGCGCATAGGCTATGTCGACGCCAGCCCTTATCTTTTTGCCGGCAGCTTGCGCGACAATTTTCTTTTGAGCCTGCGCCATCGGCCGATGCGTCCGGCGGTCTACGAAGGCGACGCGGAGGCGCGGCGCGATAAAGAGCGTTACGAAGCCCGCAAATCGGGCAACATCGATCTCGACATCGCCGCCGACTGGATCGATTACGAAAGCGCCGGGGTCGGCAACGAAAAGGAGCTTTTGCAGCGCATCGTTCTATTGCTCGAACGGCTCGATCTCGCCGCGGACGTTTACGGCTTCGGCTTGCGCTCCCGGCTCGACCCGGAGAAAAACCCCGAGGCCGCGGAGCGCTTTCTCGGCGCGCGCAAAGAGCTTGCCGCGCGCCTGCCGGCCGAGGGGATCGCAAATCTCGTCGAGACTTACGATCCGAACCGTTACAACGCCAATGCCTCGGTTGCCGAGAACCTTCTGTTCGGAACCCCGACCGATCCCGTTTTCGCCTATGACGCCCTTGCCGAGAACGCCTTTGTCCTCGCCATCCTCGGCCGGCTCGATCTGGTCGAAGATCTGATCGAAGTCGGCCGCAAGGTGGCCGAAACGATGATCGAACTTTTCGCCGATCTGCCGCCCGGCCACGAATTTTTCGAGCAGTACAGCTTTATCGGCGCCGAGAAGCTTCCCGAATATGCCGCAATCCTCTCCCGGTTCGAGAAAAGCGGCGGGGCGCGGCTCGATGGGGCCGATCGCGCCCGATTGTTGTCTCTGCCGTTCAAACTTGTCGTCGCCCGCCACCGGCTCGACGGGCTCGACGAGGCGATGCAACAGCGCCTTCTCGAGGCGCGCCGCCTCTTCCGCGCCGAGTT
>JAJYIC010000094.1 GCA_021790295.1 Pseudomonadota bacterium
ACCGCCAGCGCCGTCGCGTTGCAGATGCCGGCGATCGTCGCCGCGTGGTGCCGCAGCCGTTCGAGTTCGGCGAGGAGCGAGCGTAACGCCAGGGCCCGCGGCGGCACGCTGATGCCGCAAATGGTCTCGACCGCTTGGCAGAAGGCGAGGCCGTGCGCGAAGGCGGCCGTGCCCGAGAACCGCTCGGCCAGCAATAGGGCGCGGCCGGCCGGCTCTCCCTCTGCGATCTTCTCGCCGCCGCGGTAGTTGTAGAAAAAGCGCGGGATCGTCCGGATCACGTCCTCGCCGACCGTCTCCAGCACGAAATGAGCCGCCTCGGCGAAGTCGGAGAAGACCGGACCGACCGGCATCGAGAATGCGCCCGGCGCCTCGACAACGGTCGGTGGCCGCCATTCGGGCTCGGGCAGCCGGGCTTCGAGCCGGCGCCGCGCATCAAAGGCGCGGCGCATCGGCGCGGCGCCTTCGGGCCAATCCTCGTGCAGGACGAATTCGCCGAGGCGCGGATGGCCCGCGAAGGTGATGCGGAACAGATCCTCTGTCTCGCGCTCGTGCCAGTCGGCGGACGGGCCGTTGGCGAGGCCGCTGATCGACGGCAGGACGGGGTTGCGCTCGCGGCTGTGCAGCCGCAAAAAGATCCAGGGCGGCCCGGCATCGCGGTAGAAGACGTAGGTCAGAAGCCACAACGGTCGGCCGGCCTCGTCCTCGCTGTCCTCGACGACGAGCGTCGCAAAAGCGCAGCCGAATTCGTCGAACAGCTGCGTGCAGACTTGCCTCAGCGCCTCCGGCTTGCACTCCATCTCGCAGACCTTGCCGCCGGCGGCGAGCCGCTGGCGCAGATCGGCGAGGAGGTCGTTGCCGAGAAAGAACATCGCTTGCCTCAGCCCCCCATCCCCGCCGCCGCGGCGCGCAGCAGCGCCGCCAGAGGGCCGGGCATCCAGATACCGATCGCGACGAGCGGGATCGCGGCGAGCGCCAGGGTCAGCTTGCACGACAGCGGCGGCGCTCTGACCGCCGCGGCGCCTGCGCCATCGGCCGTGCCGAACGCCATCCGGTTGATGTGCCGCATGACGGCGCAAAAGGAGACGATGATGAAAAGCGCAAGCAGCCCGACCGCGACGTACTGGCCCCTCTCCATGCCGGCCTTCAGGATCGAAAGCTCGCTGGCGAAGAGGGCGAAAGGCGGTGCGCCGACGATCGCGGCGGCGCCGGCGACGAGCGCCGCAGCGGCGAGCGGCGAGGAGCGCGAGAGGCCGCGGATTGCGGCGATCTCCTGCGTCCCGGCGGTCATCGCGACGAGCCCGGCGGCGAAAAAGCAGAACGACTTGGCTATCGCGTGCCCGGCGATCTGGTAAAGGGCGGCGAGATGCGCCTCGGCGCCACCGAGCCCGACCGCGACCATGATGATCCCCATGTGCTCGACCGTCGAAAAGGCGAAGAGGCGCTTGAAGTCGCGGACGGAGATCAAGAGCAGCGCCGCGATACCGGTCGAGACGAGGCCGAATCCGACGAGCCAAGGCCCGGCATCCAATCCCGGCGCCACCCCGACGAGCGGCAAAAGCTGCAGGATCACGTAAAGCACCGTCGTCGTCTCGACGCCGGACAAGAGCGCGCAGATCGGCGCCGGCGCCTGGCTGTGTGCGTCGGGCAGCCAGCCGTGCATCGGCACGAGCCCGATCTTCGTCCCGAAGCCGACGAGGATCAGCAGGAAGGCGGGCCACAGCAGCGCCGGCGGCAGATGCGGCGCGGCGGCGGCGAGCCCTCTCCAGGTGAACGGGGCGCCGCCGGCGGTACGCAAGCCCCAGTAGAGGATCAAAAAGCCGAGCAGCGCCAGAACCGCCCCAAGGCTTGTCAGCATGACGTATTTCCACGCCGCCTCGAGCGCCTCCGGCGTGTCTTCGAAGCCGACCAGGAAGGCCGACATCAGGGTCGTCAGTTCGACTGCGATCCAGATCAGCGCCAGGTTGGCGAGGATCGGCACCGCCAGCATCGACAGCACGAAAAGGTTGAAAAGCGCGTAGAAACCCCGCTCGCCGTCGCCATGCTTCCCGCGGCGCAGGTAGCCCCAGGAGAACAGAGCCGCGGTCAGCCCGACCAGCGCGATCAGCAGCAGCATGAGCGCCCCGAGGGCGTCGCAGGCAAATCCCATGTCGCCGAGCGCGACGACGTCCTTCCGGACCGCCGCCGCAGCCACCGCGAGCGCGAGCGCAAAAACCGCCGCCATCGCCGCGATGGTGATCGGCGCCGCCATCCCCCTTCCCGCCGGGCTCGCCGAGAAGCCGGCAGCGAGCGCCGGGATCAGCAACAATATCGTGAGCTCCATCGCCTCAGCTCTCGCCCAGGACCGCCAGCCGGCCGACGGCGGTCGTACCGATGCGGGCGTGGATACGCCGCACCAAGAGCCCGATGACCAGCGCGACGATCGGCAGGTCGATGGCGGCGGCAAGCTCGGCAATGACCGGCAGGTTCGGCGCGATTGCGACGCCGGCGAAGAACACGCCGTTCTCGACCGCCAACAGGCCGAGAAGCTGCGGCAGCGCCTCGCGCCGCACCGCGAGGGTGAAGACGCCGAGAAATATTGCGGCGATGCCGAGGGGCAGGTTGATGCGGATCAACGGCAAGTTCGCGACTTGAAGCAGCGGGTCGGCAACGAGGTAAGCGATGACGACCAGCCCGGCGGCGATCAGAAGCGAGGTCGGGATGTTGAGTATTTGGTCGATCTCCCGAGTCCGATAGACTTCGCTCGCAACCGTCCGGCGCAAGAGCCACGGGATCAGCAACGCCTTCGTCGCAACCGAAATCGCGGCAACCGCAAACAGATCCGCTGAGCCGATCGCGATGCCGACGAGCAAGGCCGAAGCGGCGAGCAGCAGCGACTGGGCGAGGAAGAGCCGCAACGACGCCAGCACCTGGCGCGTCGCGACAATCCCGAGCGCCGTCAACAGGAAAAGGCTGCCAAAGAGCGCGTCGAGGGCGAAAACCATCGGCAAGGATTGCTCCGTCATCGCCCGTCAGATCGCGGCCAGACGTGTGATCATTGCGATGACCGAGATGACGAAAGCGGCGCCGAGGAATTCCGTGATGCGAAAGAGGCGCAGCTTGGCGAGCGAGGATTCGATGGCGACGAGCACCAGGACGAAAAGGAGCACCTTCAGCAGCACGAGCGGGATTGCGAGCAATACCTCACCCGCTCCCATGCCTTGGGCGAGGCCCCAGGGCGTCACCAGCACATTGAGGAAGATGCAGGCGAGGACGAAAAACTTCATCGCCGCGGCCCATTTGATCAGGGCCGCGCCGCGCCCCGAATATTCGAGCGATTTCGAGCGGTCGATCATCGCCAGCTCGAAATTGCCCGACGGGCTGTCGACCGGAATCCGTCCGTCCTCGGCAAGGATCAGCATCAGGAACGCAATGAGCAGAAGGATATGGGAGGGTTAGAAGAAATTGGCGATCGGCGTCACCCAGTGGCTCTGCACGACGTAAGGGATCGTCGAGCCGGCGATGAAGGACAGGGTCAAGAACACGATGATGAACACCGGCTCGGCGAGAAAGCCGACCATGCGCGTTCGGCTCGCGCCCATCGGGCCGTAGGGATTGCCGGTGTCGGCCGCGGCGAGGGTCGTGAAAAACCCGCCGAGCGCGAGAACGAAGCCGCCGCCCAGCATGTCGCCCATGAACGCGAGGAACAGAGGGTAGCGTGTCAGCACCGGGATCAGCAGGGTCACAAACACCGGCGCCGTGAACGCGACATAGGGAGCGGCACGAAAGATCCATGAGGCCTGTTCCGCGATGACCTCGTCCTTGTACAGAAGTTTCCGCAGGTCCCGATACGGCTGAAAGACGCTTGGCCCGCGCTTCGATTGCAGGTTTTCCTTGAGCTTGGTGGCGACGCCCTCGATCAGCGGCGCAAAACCGATGACGACCGCGACCTGCATTAGGTTGTAGAGGATCCGCAAGATCACCGTTCGGCCCTACAAAGCGAGGCCGAAAGGCCGCGACGTCGACACATGAGACCGCACCCCCGTCCAAGCAGCCGTGACACAGGACCCGCCGCGCGGCAACGCGAGGCGATCCGTAGGAGTCATCAGCCCGAAGGGGCGGTTAAGAGGCGAACTCCATCGCCTATGGCGTCACCAGAATCATGACGAAGTTCCGATTTGTCAACGCCCATCGAGCAGGCGCCGACCTTGACCCCGCGCGAGCCTTGCGCCCTGGCCGAGCGCAATCGCCCCTATCGCGCGTCTCTCCCATGCCGGCCCGCCTCGGGACGGCGCCGGCGCAAGGCCGGCGGCTCCGCCCGGTTCTTTGACCTCGCCCCGCCGCCGGTTGTACCATCCCCCCGCAATCTTGCGGGCGAGGAAGCGATGAACGCCACCGAAGGCAAAGGCGTTGAAGCCGGAGAAAGAGAAAGGCGGCGGATCAGAGGCGGCGGGTTCGACGGCGCGACCGCCGGCCTCGCCCCCGGCAATGTCCAGGCGAACCTCGTCATCCTGCCGCAAACCCTTGCCGAGGATTTCTTGCGTTTTGCCCAAAGAAACCCGAAACCCTGTCCTCTCCTTGCGGTTTCCGAACCGGGCAGTCCCCGTCTTCCGGGCCTTGGCGCGGATCTCGACATTCGCACCGACCTGCCGCGCTACCGCGTCTGGAAAAAGGGCGAACTCGTGGCCGAGCCGACCGATCTCCGCTCCTTTTGGCGCGAAGACCTCGTCAGCTTTGCTCTTGGCTGTTCCTTTTCCTTCGAGGCCGCCCTTCTCGAAGAGGGGATCGAGCTTCCTCACATCACCCGCGGCACCAATGTCCCGATGTACCGCACCAACATCCCTTGCGCCCCGGCCGGGCCGTTTTTCGGGCCTCTCGTCGTCTCGATGCGGCCGCTTTCTCCGGCCGATGCGATCCGCGCGATCCAGATCACTTCGCGTTTTCCCGCCGTCCATGGCGCGCCTGTCCATATCGGCCTGCCGCGGATGATCGGCATCGAGGATCTGGATCAGCCCGATTACGGCGACCCGGTGCCGGTCAAAAGCGATGAGTTGCCGCTTTTCTGGGCTTGCGGCGTCACTCCTCAGGCCGTGATCGCCACCGTCAAGCCCGAGTTTTGCGTCACCCACGCCCCGGGCTCGATGCTCATCACCGATCTTTCGAATTCGAAGCTTGCGGCCTTCTAGCGCGCCTTGCCCTTTGCCGATGGCCAAAGCCAACCCAGAAGAGAGCCTTCTCGAGCACATCGAGCGCCTCATCCAGGTCGATGTCGGGCGCAACATGGAGCCGCTTTTCGCTGCGGCAAAAGGCGGGTTAGAAGGCGCGGCCTTGGCGCTTGCCGCGGCAAAGCCGCAAGCGGTCGGGATCATCACCGGATTTTTCGTCCCTCAAGGCTCTCCGCCCGCGGCCGAGACCGACGGCCCGATCGGCGCCGCTCTTCTGGCGAGAGCCTTTGGCCTTATCGGCATAGGCTGCCGGCTTGCGACCGACGAACCGTGCGGGAGCGCTTGCGCGGCCGCACTCGAAGCGGCGGAGGCCGAAGCGGCGCTCGATATCGCTGCGCCCGGCCTTCCTCCCGAGGCGATCATCGCCTCCTGGCGAAGGCAAGGGATCGGCTTTGCGATTGCGATCGAACGTTGCGGGCCTGCCGCCGACGGCCTGCCGCACAACATGCGCGGGCTCGACATCTCGGCGTTTACCGCGCCTCTCGATCGGCTTTTTCAAGCCGGGCCTTGGCGCGGCATCGCCATCGGCGATGGCGGCAACGAGATCGGCATGGGCTCTCTTCCGCGCGAATTGATCGCCCGCCACGTCGCCAAAGGCGAGCTCATCGCCTGCCTCACCCCGGCGCAGCATCTGATCGTCGCCGGGGTTTCGAATTGGGGCGCCTACGGCCTTCTCGGCGCGCTTGCCGCGCTTCAAAGAGAGTGGCGGCGCCCGCTCCTCTCTTCCCTCGACGCAGCCCTCGATCAGAAGATCCTCGAAGCGACGGTTCGTTCGGGCCCGGCGGTCGACGGGGTTTCCCTTTTGCAAGAGCTGACGGTCGACGGCCTTCCTCCCGCGCGCCATCATCAGGTCTTGCGTTCGATCCGCGCTCTTGTCGAAGAAGAAAATGCGTACTAGCGAGTTCCTTTTCGAAGGCTGCGCTTTCGAGCCGGAGCGTTCGCGGCTCTCTCTCCGCTATCGCTATGCGGGGGGGCCCTCTTTCAAAGAAGAGCTCATTTTCGATTTTGCCCCGCGTGCGCTTTCCCTCCCCGAAGAGCGCGCTCTCGAAAGCGCCTTCCGGCTCATCCACCATTTGGCCGGGGTCAGCTATTACAAGGCCTTCGCTCCGAAGAGGCTCTTGTCGCCCGCTTTTCCCCTCGATCGGGACAGGGCCGCCTTTCTCGAAAAATTCTACCGCAAAGGCCTTGCGGAATTCGCTTTCAGAAACGGGATTTCGCTTGCCGGACGCCTCTTTTTCGAAAGCGAAGAAGAAGAAATAAAGCCTGCGCCCCCGCCAACGCTTTACCTGCCGCGGCGAACCCTCGTTCCGGTCGGCGGCGGCAAGGATTCGATCGTCACCCTCGAATGCCTCAAGGCGGCCGGAGAGCCGGTCGTCCTTTTCGCTTTGGGTGAGGCCCAGCCGATCGCGGCGACCATCGCCCTTTCGGGGCTGCCCGCGATCCGCGTGCGCCGCCGCCTCGATCCCGCTCTTGCCGCTCTCAATAAAAGGGGCGCCATGAACGGCCATGTGCCGATCACCGGGATCCTTTCGGCGATCGCGGTTGCGGCCGCGATCCTTTCGGGCGCCGACAGGATCGCGATGTCGAACGAGCATTCGGCAAGCGCCCCGAACCTCGTCGCGCTCGGCGAAGAGGTCAACCATCAATACAGCAAATCCTTCGAATTCGAGGCGGATTTTGCCGAGACGCTCGAAAGGACGGTCGCCAAAGGCCTCGATTATTTCTCCTTTTTGCGGCCCTTGTCCGAGATCGCGATCGCCCGGCGCTTTTCCCGCCTGCCGCAATATTTCGGCATCTTCCGCAGTTGCAACGCCGCTTTCCGGCAGGATCCGAAAGCGCGTATCGAAGGCTGGTGCGGGAATTGCCCGAAATGCCGTTTCGTCTTTCTGGCGCTTGCCCCGTTTGTCGCAAAAAGCGACCTCTTGGCGATATTCGGGCGCAATCTTTTGGCCGATGCGGGCCAGCTCGACGGGTTTGCCGCCCTTTGCGGGCAACGCGATTGGAAGCCTTTCGAATGCGTCGGCGACACGCTGGAAAGCGCCGCCGTCCTCACTTTTCTCGCCGAACGGGAGGAGTGGCGCGAGGAGATCGTCGTGCGCGAACTCGCCGCCGCCCTTGCCCGCAAACGCCAAGGGCCGGCGGCCGATTTCGCCGGACTTTTCGCGTTGCGCGGCCCGCACCGGGTCCCAGAAGCCTATCTGAAGATGCTCGATGCGCGCTTCTGATCTCGGTGGAAGGCGCGTCGCGATCTGGGGCTTGGGGCGCGAAGGCCGGGCGGCGATCGGATACCTGCGCCGCTTTCACCCAAAGCTCCCGCTCGTCCTTTTCGACGACGCCTTGGATCCGAACCTTGCCGAGGGGATCGCCGAGGGGTTCGAAGGGAAAATCGAGCTCGTTCTCGGGAAAGAGGCGATCGCCCGTGCTTTCTCCCGGATCGAAGTCGTGGTCAAGTCTCCGGGGGTTTCTCTCTACCGCCCCGAGATCGCTTTTGCCCGCGATAAAGGGATAGAATTCACTTCCCTTCTCAATCTCTGGTTTGCTGAACCGCAAAGCGCGCAAACAATCTGCGTTACCGGGACCAAAGGCAAAAGCACGACCGCTTCCCTTCTCGCCCATCTTTTGCGGCAAGAGGGGAGGAAGGTTGCGCTTGCCGGCAATATCGGCCGGCCCGTCACCCTTATCGAGGCAGAGGCGGCCGAGGTCGTCGTCATCGAGGTTTCGAGCTATCAGGCCGCCGACTTTACCGGAACCTGCGATCTCGCCCTTCTCACCGCTCTTTTCCCCGAGCATCTCGACTGGCACGGTTCGGTCGAGACTTATTTTCGCGACAAGCTGCGGCTTCTCGAACGCGCGCGCCGGACCATCCTTCCCGCTTCAGCGCTCGGTAAGGCGCTGCGCCTTATTCCCGGCTTTGCCGGCTTGAGCCTTCCTTTCGACGAAAAAGGCGGGCTTCATGCGCGCGAAGGGGAGATTTTCGACGGCGACTCGCGGATCGGCGCGATCGCCAACCCTTATCTGCGCCGCCGGCACAACGCTTCGAATTTGTGCGCGGCGCTCTCTGTCCTCAAGCTTTTGGGGAGCGACCTCGCGCGCGCGCTCGACGCCTCGCGTTCATTTGCCGGATTGCCGCACCGCCAGGCGGAACTCGGTTTTGTCGGCGGGGTTCTCGCCGTCGACGACAGCATCTCCACGAC
>JAJYIC010000095.1:0-7737 GCA_021790295.1 Pseudomonadota bacterium
CCCGCCAGCCGGGGCGAGGAGGCGAGGGAAGCAGGGAAGATTCGAAGCGCCCTCTTTTGCCCGCGGCTTTTGGCAGAGGCGTAAACACCTGTTGACTGCGGCCCGCGGGCGGCGGCCTACTTCTTTGCCGAGACGCGCTTTTGGCGGAGAGATTAGAGATGGCCGTGGAGACTTTCGCCGGGGTTCTCGTCCCCGTTCTCACACCCTTTACGGCAGAGGGCGAGCCCGACGCCGAACGTTTCGTCCCGTTTTGCCGCTGGCTTCTGGACGAAGGCGCGGCCGGGCTGGCGATTTTCGGCACGACGAGCGAAGCCAATTCCCTTTCGCCTGCCGAACGCATGACGCTTCTCGAGCGCCTGCTCGAAGCGGGGATACCGGCGGCAAAGCTGATGCCGGGAACCGGGGCTTGCGCCGTCACCGACGCGGCCGAACTCGCCCGTCACGCCGCCCGCCACGGCTGCGGCGGGGTTTTGATGCTGCCGCCCTTCTACTATAAAGGGATCCCCGACGACGGCCTTTTCGCCTTTGTCTCGCGGGTCATCGACAAGGTCGGTTCGGCGGCGCTCAAGATCTATCTTTATCACATACCGCCGGTCGCCGTGGTCGGCTATTCGCTCGATCTGGTCGGGCGGCTGATCAAGGCCTATCCCGAAACCGTCGTCGGCCTCAAGGACAGTTCGGGAGACTGGAACAACACGGCGGCTCTTCTCGACCGTTATCCGGGCTTTGCCGTCTTTCCGGGTTCGGAGGTCTTTCTCCTCGAAGGGCTGAGAGGAGGCGCCGCGGGCACCATCACCGCCACCGGGAACATCAATACCGCCGCCATCGCAAGGCTTTACCGGAATTGGCGGGGAACCGAGGCCGACGCTTTGCAGGCCGAGATCACCGGCCTGCGCAAGGTCTTGCAGGCCTATACGGTGATCCCGGCCTTGAAACGCGTGATCGCGCATTTCCGGCGCGATCCGGGTTGGGCCGCGGTGCGCCCGCCGCTGGTTCCTCTCGATGAGGCGAGTTCGGTTTCCCTCCTCGCCGAACTCGAACGGGTGGGGTTCTCTCTCGGGCAAAGGCGGCAAGCGGCCTAAAGAGCGAAAAGGGGAATTGCGCCGCGCCGCGTTCTTGCCGCGGCGCCTTCGCCGCAGGAACTGAGGCAAAGAGAGAGGGCTGCCTTCGCGCATGAGCGGGCGGCGCGAGGGAGGGTACTTCCTTGGCGGAAAAGGACGAGGGCGTTCGCGTTGCGGCGAAAATCCTGCGGCGGGCTGCAACGATTCCGCAATGAATGTTGTCGAAAATACCCGATTCGTTCGCTTCTATTCGCAGGTGAAAACGTTTACTCTCAAGAGCGAACGAGAACCTTATGAAGAGGGCGACCCGAGGAGAATGCCGATGCCCCGAGATGCTGCCGTTCCGATGGCGGACGCCGAGACCGCCGGCCGGTTTCTGACCGACTATCACGGCATCTGGCAGCGCTATTTTCCCGGCCTCAACAAACGCGCGCATTGGCATGTGATCTTTGCGGCGCGAACCGGCGGCAGCGAAGGCGTCGCCTGCCGCACCATTCATCGCGCCCTTTACGGCGCCTACGGCACCGATATCCGCACCTGCATCGAACGGGTGAAGGACTGCGAAAGGGAAGGCTTTATCCGCGTGGTCGATCCCGCTTACGCGCCCTGCCAGGCGAGCGCCGGCTGTCTCATCGTCCCCACTCCGAGGCTTTTCGAGCATTTCGACCGCCACGGCCTCGACACTTTCGCCGAGCTTTCGGCCCTTTGCGGAGAGCGCTGCGGCGAGTCCGTAACCGTCGAGGAAGAGACGATCTGCGAGCTTTTCGCGTTTTTTGTCGCCTATGACCAGAAGTGGCGGGAGACGAGCGAGTTCGTCGCCCGCCACAAGGGATTGACGCCCGTCTATCTGAGCGACGCCATGGACCATCTCGTCACCTATCAGTATTGGGCGATCGTGATGCTGTTGTGGGGGGTGAGCGCGTTCGGCGGCGAGCCTCCTCCCCATCACGCGCTCGTCATCGACGAGATCAACAGCCGCATGTGGGACGCTTTGAAACTCGGCCATCTCGCGATCAAGGAGCGGGTCGACAATCTCATCCGCTGGGGATTTTTTGCCGAAGAGACGATCAAGAAACATAAGGCGGTCTCGCTGACCGCGCTTGCGGGCGAGGCGATCAGCAAAAACCTGGCCGAGACGAAGCCTCGTCTCGTCGATCTTTGTCGCCGGCTCGCCGGCCGCGTAAAATTCGCCGTCGCCGCCCAAGGTTGAGGCGCAGACGCGGCCCCTCGAAAGCGCGCGGTCTCGGCGCCGATTCCGAGCCTTTATCGCCGGTTGCGGCAGGGCCGGCGCGATGAGGGCATGCCGGGCGCCCGCTTTGCGCCTCGTCTTGCCCGCCGGCCGGCAAATGTTATAAGCGATGAATCGCCACTCCAGAGGTGCGCTTGGTGGCTACCGTCTTTATCCTGAACGGTCCGAACCTCAATCTGCTCGGGGTGCGCGATCCGGCCGTCTACGGACGCGACACTCTCGGCGATATCGAGGAGCGCTGCCTTCGGCGCGCCGCCGCGCTCAAGCTCGAAATCGACTTCCGCCAGACCAACCACGAAGGCCAGCTCGTCGATTGGATCCAGGAGGCGCGTGAAAGCGCCGACGCCATCATCCTCAACGCCGGCGCTTTTACCCACACCTCCCTTGCCGTTCTCGATGCGCTTTCCGCCGCCGATCTGCCGGTGATCGAGGTTCATTTGTCGAACATTTTTCGCCGTGAGCGCTTTCGCCACCATTCCTATGTGAGCCTTGCGGCGGCGGGCGTCATCTGCGGGCTCGGCGCGCAAGGCTATGAACTCGCGCTCGAAGCGGTCGCGCGGCTGCTTGCCGGAAGGACGGGAGAAACGTCGCAGTGAGACTCCGCGCTCGCTGCCCGCCGCTTCTGCCCGAGGCCGATCTCATCCGTTCCCTCGCCCGCCTTCTCGATGAAACCGGCCTTTGCGAAATCGAATATGCGGTGGGCGATCGCCGCATCCGCGTGGCCAGAAACCGGACGGCGGTCGCGGGGGAGGGTCTGCGCGAAAGTCCGGGCGCAGTCCCGCTTCAAGCCTCGGCCCCTTTTCCCCCCGCAAACGCAGAGGCGCCCGAGGCGGCCGATCCCGCGCGCCACCCCGGCGCGCTGACGGCGCCGATGGTCGGCACCGCTTATCTGGCGCCCGAACCCGGCGCCCGTCCTTTCGTGCATGTGGGCGAAGAGGTCAAGGAAGGCGAAACCGTCCTCATCATCGAGGCGATGAAGGTGATGAACCAGATACGCGCGCCGCGCTCGGGGCGGGTGCGCCGCGTCTTCGTCGCCGACGGCGCTCCGGTCGAGTACGGCGCCCCTTTGATGGTCATCGAATAAAGGGCGGCGGATGTTCGCGAAGGTGCTGATCGCCAACCGCGGCGAGATCGCCCTTCGCATCGAGCGCGCCTGCCGCGAGTTGGGCGTCAAGACGGTCGCCGTTCATTCGACCGCCGATGCGAGCGCGATGCACGTCCGCCTTGCCGACGAGAGCGTCTGCATCGGGCCGCCGCCGGCGCGTCTCAGCTATCTCAATGGGGCGGCGATCCTTTCCGCCGCGGCGATCACCGGCGCCGAAGCGATCCATCCGGGGATCGGCTTTCTCGCCGAGAATGCCGATTTTGCGGAAATGGTTGAAGAGCACGGGTTTGCGTTTATTGGCCCCGCGCCCGAGCACATCAGGCTTCTCGGCAATAAGGTGAGCGCGAGAGCCTCCGCCAAGCGGCTCGGAATCCCGATCCTGCCCGGCTCCGAGGAGGCCCTTGCCGGGCTCGAGGAGGCGCGCGAGGCGGCGCGCCAGATCGGTTATCCGGTTCTGATCAAGGCCGCGGGCGGCGGCGGCGGGCGCGGCATGAGGGTCGCACGCGAAGAAGGGGAACTCGACCGCCTTCTCCCTCTCGCCGAACGCGAAGCAAAGGCGACCTTCGGCAACGGCGCAGTTTTTCTCGAACGCTACCTCTCTGGGCCGCGCCATATCGAGATCCAGGTCCTGGGCGATGGAAAAGGCGCAGCCGTCCATTTGGGAGAGCGCGACTGTTCTCTGCAACGCTCTCATCAGAAGCTTCTCGAAGAGGCTCCCTCGCCCGCGCTCAAGCCGGGAGAGAGCGACAGGATCGCCGCCCTCGCCGTCGAGGCTCTCTGCGCCCTTTCCTATCGCGGCGCCGGCACGCTCGAATTTCTTTACGACAACGGCGCGTTCTTTTTCATCGAGATGAACACGCGCCTTCAAGTCGAACATCCGGTGAGCGAGATGCGCTCGGGGATCGACATCGTGCGCGAGCAATTGAAGATCGCCGCCGGCGCCCCTCTCGCTTATCGCCAGGCCGACATCGAACTCAAAGGCCACGCCATCGAATGCCGGATCAACGCCGAAAACCCCGAAACCTTTCGCCCGTCGCCTGGCCGGGTCGACGCCTATCACGCGCCCGGAGGCTTTGGCGTCAGGGTCGACAGCGCGCTTTACCAGGGCTACGAGGTCCCCCCTTATTACGACAGCCTCGTCGCCAAGCTGATCGTTCGCGGGCAGACCCGGGAGGAGTGCCTGATGCGTTTGAGGCGAGGGCTCGAGGAATACGTCATCGCCGGCATCGAGACGACGATGCCGTTGTCGCGGCGGCTGATCGACGAGCCCTCTTTTATCGCCGGCGATTATGACACGCTGTGGCTCGAGCGCCTTCTCGGGCGCCGGAGTTGAGGGCCGCCGTGCTCGCGTTCGAACTCACCCCCGAAATCCTCGTCGCCGCTTATGCCGAAGGCATTTTCCCGATGGCCGAAAGCGCGGACGCCGCCGAGCTTTTCTGGGTCGATCCTTACCGGCGCGGGATCCTCCCGCTCGAAAGCTTTCACGTGCCCCGGCGCTTGAAGCGCCTCTTGCGTCAGGACCGCTTCGAGATCCGCTGCGACAGCGCCTTCGAAGAGGTCATGCGCGGCTGCGCCGAAGCGAGTGAAAAGCGGCCCAACACCTGGATCAACGAAGAGATCCTGCGCCTTTATCTGGCGCTTTATCGCCAGGGCGCGGCGCATACGGTCGAAACCTGGCGCGAAGGCCGCCTAGCGGGCGGTCTTTACGGGGTTTCCCTCGGCGCCGCTTTTTTTGGCGAAAGCATGTTCAGCCGCGAAAGGGACGCGAGCAAGCTCGCTCTCGTCCATCTCGCGGCGCGCCTCAAAGAGGGCGGTTACACCCTTCTCGACATCCAGTTTCTTACCCCCCATCTCGCGCGCTTTGGCGGGATCGAGATCTCGCGCGCGCGGTATCGGCGCCTCTTACGAGAGGCGCTGTCTCAGCGCGCCTCTTTTCCGCTTTTGTTGCCGGCGGGAGGGGAAGCGGGAGGGGGAGGGGAAGCGGCGCTTGCCGCTTTGCAGGCGAGGACGCTGACGTCATAGACCGGGTCTTCGAGCGCCGAAAGCGCCGGGCTCGAAGAAAACATCCAGCCGCTGAAAAGCCGCACCCTCTTCTCCCCCGGCCAGGCTTGGTCGATCTCGAGGAAGGCGGCGTTTTCGGGCCTTTTGTCCGGAGGGTTGGTGTCGCAGGCGCGCACCAGGATCGAAAGCGTGCCAAAACGCACGGGCGTACCGACCGGAGCCTGGAATTTGGAGGCTCGCGCGGTGACCTTGTCGAGACCCAAAAGCACGGCGACGGGCTCGGGGATCATCGCCGCCATGGCCGCCGGCGAAAGCGAGAGAAAGGCGAAAAGGAGCGCCGGAAGCTGCCTCATTTCCGGTAGGGGTTTTCGAGGTTCGAAAGGATGGCGGCGAAAGCCTCTCGTATCTGCTTTTCCTCGCAGCCCATGAGCAGGGCGTCCTCGAACGCCTCTTGCGCCAAGGCCGCAATCTCTTCGAGATTTTCGTTGAGGACCTTCACCTTTTCGATGCAGGAAACGGGCTCCCCTTCGGGGGTGCGCCAAACCGGAAATCCTGCCGTCTTTTTTTCCGCCATGGCCTATTTGCCGGGCGCGGGGGGCGGTGCGGAGGCGCCTTTCTTGGCCGCTCCGCCCCCAGGCGAGAACATGTATTTGCCGATCAGGCTTTGCAGATTGACGGGCGCCTGGGTATAGAGGATTCGCCCTCCGGGCGGGATCATCTTGCGCGACCCCCCGGGGACGAGCGCCATGTATTCATTGCCGAGAAGCCCGGCCGAAAGCACTTCCGCAACCGTGTCCTGCGGCAGCTTGTAGGCGGGGTCGATGCTCATGGTGACGCTCGCCAGATAGGTTTTGGGGTCGAGACTTGTCGAAAGCACGGTGCCGACCTTGATGCCGCCGATGCGCACGTCGCTTCCCGGGCGTATGCCATCGATGCGATCGAAGCGGGCGCTCACCTCGTAGCCTTCGACCGCGCGAAACTGGCTCGTCGAATAGGCGAAATAAAGGAAGAACGCGGCCGCAACGAGGACGACCGCGCCCATCACCGTCTCGATCACATTCCGAGGCAAATCCGTCTTGCCCTCTCGCCGCTTCTAAAGCGCGCTTTCTTCATGCTCTCGACCCTTGCCCCAGAGCCGCTTTCACTCGGGGGTCCAGGGCTCGTAATCGCCGGCCGAGGAGGCGCGCCGCCCGCCGCGCAACACCGAGCCTTGAGGATGGTATGCCTCGGCGGTGCCGGTCATGTTCGGCTGGTGCGGCTTTTCCCACGGATAGCGCCGGCCCTCTTCGGCGCGAGGCACATCGTCCACCGTGTGGTGAAGCCATGCATGCCAGCGAGGCGGCACCTTGGAGCCGTCGGGCTCGCCCGCGTAGATGACCCAGCGTTTGTCGCGGCTTGGACGCCCGCCTCCGCGCGGGCGCGCCCGCCCACCTTTTTCCCGGTAATAGCGGTTGCCGAGTTCGTCCGTGCCGACAAACTCGCCCGAAAACCACGTCATCAGCCGCGTCCCGAGGGTCATCGCCCTTGCGCCCGCTTGCACCAAAGCCGAACCGCTATATCGCACCCAACCCCGTCCCCCGGCAAGGGGCAGAAGGAAAGAGCCGCCCTGCGCGCCCCGTCGAAAGCCCCGCTTTTGCGGCAGACGGGGCGAGGGACGTGACCCTGACGCAACATATTGTGGATCAGGCGACAAACGCCCCAAAATCTGCTTGATCTCCTTTAAAGTCCCGTCTACATATCGTTGCCGGGGAAAGTTCCCGCGCTAAATCTGGGGTCTGTCGCAAAAACTGGGGGAATAAGATGCGCATCGCTCGGCGTTTGACCAAAGGGGACGGCGATCCTTATGCGGGAATCGCCTTCCGCAACGCAAAAAGCGAGATCAAAAACCCCGACGGCTCTCTCGTCTTTGCCGCCGAAGGGATCGAAGTCCCGGCGGAGTGGAGCGCGGTCGCCTGCGACATTCTGGCCCAGAAATATTTCCGCAAGGCGGGAGTGCCGACGCGCCTCAAAGCGGTCGAGGAGGAAGGGGTTCCGCCCTGGCTTTGGCGCCATCGCGGGGAGGGCGAAGAGGGTGCGGCGCGCAGCGCGGGCGGGCGCGACGGAGGCGAGACCTCGGCCCGCCAAGTTTTCGACCGCCTTGCCGGAACCTGGACCTATTGGGGCTGGAAGGGAGGATATTTCGACCGCGAAGAGGACGCGCGCGCGTTCCGCGACGAAGTCGGCGCGATGCTCGCGCGGCAGATGGCCGCGCCCAACTCGCCGCAGTGGTTCAACACCGGCCTTCACTGGGCTTACGGGATCGACGGCCCGGCCCAAGGCCA